>JAUWOG010000758.1 GCA_030612305.1 Armatimonadota bacterium
CCGTTGACATCCTCGCTGCCCTGCGTCTTTCCGACCGCATCTACCTTCGGCCGCCGGAGCTGAGCACCGGGGAGCGCCAGCGCGTCGCCCTGGCTCGAGCGCTGCTCAAGAAGCCCGACGTCATCCTCGCCGACGAGCCGACCGGCAATCTCGACCCCGCCAATGCCCAACACGTCATGGACACACTCGCCGATTTCCATCGCGATGGCGGCACTGTCATCGCTGTCACACACGATACCCTCGTTGACCGCTTCGCCCAGCGTATCGTCCTCATTGACCAGGGCCGAGTTCAAGCCGGCCCTCTCTCGACTCCGGAGTGATGCTTCATGTCATCTGACAGGGCTTCGTGGCTCGCGGGCTTTGTGCTGGCAGCGCTGGGGCTCTGCACTGCTCATACACCGGCCGCCGACTGGCCGATGTGGCGCTGTGACGCCGGCCGCACCGCTGCGACGACGCAACGTCTTCCGTCCGAGCTGCACCTCCAATGGGTGCGTCACTGTCCGCCACTCGAGCCGGCCTGGCCGGACGAACCCCGGATGCGCTTCGACGTATGCTACCAGCCGGTCATCGCGGGCCATACCGTTTTCTTCAACTCCCCGCGCAATGACGCCGTATTCGCGCTGGACACCGCCGACGGTTCGCTGAAGTGGACGTTCTATGCCGACGGGCCGGTGCGCTTTGCGCCGGTTGCCTGGGATGGCAAGGTCTATTTCGGCTCCGACGACGGACATCTCTACTGCCTGAGCGCCGAGGATGGCACGCTGCTCTTCAAGTACCTCGCCGCGCCGGATGAGCGCAAAGTACTTGGTAACAAGCGTCTCATCTCCGCCTGGCCCGTTCGCGGCGCGCCCGTCATCGCCGAGGGCAAGCTCTACTTCGCAGCCGGCATCTGGCCCTTCATGGGCATCTTCATCTATTGCCTCGACGCCTCCACCGGAGAAGTGATCTGGCAGAACGACGGCACCGGCTCGATGTACATGGGCCAGCCACACGGCGGGGCTGTGGCCTTTGCCGGCGTCGCCCCACAGGGCTACATGACTATCCAGGGCGACAGGTTGCTGGTCTCAGGAGGGCGTTCCGTACCGGCGTGTTTTGACCGCAACACGGGAGAGTTCCTCTACTACCGCCTCTCCGAGAACACCAAGTGCGGCCATTTCCGTGTCGCTGCGCTCGGAGACTACTTCTTCAATTGCGGCATTGTCTATACGCTGGATGACGGGAAGCTGCTCGCCGGAGTCGGCGGCAAAGCTAACTACAATCCCTACGCCTTCAGCATAAGCAGCACGCCGGTTCCTACCGCACGTCCCGACTTGAAGTGCTCGGTCGTCACAGAGGACATCATCTATGGAGTATTCGATGGCAAGGTCACGGCCTGCGACCTGGCGCATCCTCAGATTGACATCACCAAAGACAGCAGAGGGCGCACGGTCAACGAGTCCGCCATCCCTGAGCTGTGGAGCCTGCCCACCGGCGCGGCGGAACTATGGCTCAAGACCCCCTCACGCCTCTATGCCGGCAAAGAGGACGCAATCATGGCGGTCAACCTGCCGGCCGCCGAGACCGGTAAGTCGT
>JAUWOG010000194.1 GCA_030612305.1 Armatimonadota bacterium
TCACCCTCAGGCGCACTCGGCACACTCAAGCGTGTCTTCCCGAAGCTCACCTCGGTGCCATCCACCAGCACCATCTTGAGTATCTCTTCGCGTCGGGTGCGGATGAAGGCGTAACGAGCCGTCGCGCTAATCGGCGGGTCCGCGCTCTGCATGTGCGAGGAGGGATCGGCCCCGTAGAGATGGTAGTCTGTGAAGCCTTCGCCGGTACAGACGATCCCGACGGCATCCGGGCCGCCCTCGGCCAGTTCGAGCCGTGACACCTCCAGCCCGGGCGCCTCTGCATACGGCTCGTGCACTGCTGCAAACACGCTGTGGAGGTCCTCGCCCTTGCGCCGCGCTATGACCGCCGGCATCTCATAGTCCCAGATACTTGCATTGGTTTCCTTGGCGCGGCGGATGGAGGGCAGCGTGCCGCAGTAGAGTGTCGTATCAGGCTGGCCGAGGAGCGTAGTCTGCAGGGCCGGCATGTCGGGCTTGGTGTAGCTGAATGTCAGTGTGGAGGTCTCATCCCCGGAGCCGGTCCGGAGGTCTTCATACAGCCCGTAGAGCCGGTTGACGCCGTCAACAACCGTACGCCAGCTCTGGCCCTGACCGGTCCAGGTCCTGTCGAACGGCTTCCCGTCCGGCAGCAGGCTGTGGCCGAGGTCCTGCAGGGAGACGTTCGTCGCAAGCGTCTGGTCGTAGTCGGCGCTGCCGTGGATGCACCAGTCGTGCTGCTTGCCGCCGGTCACGCGGAAGACATCAACGACATACGCGCCCACCTCCGGCAACGCCACGTTCGTGATCGCGCGCCGGTACTGTGAGACCTTGGGACGCCCGCTCCCGCCGGGATAGGTCTTCTCGCCGCCCGCCTCACAGAACCGCAACAAATCACCGCAGACTCCCCAGGCCATCAGATACCCATCTGCGCCACGCTGGTCCTGCTCATCAACGACGACGAGGTTATGCGCTATACTCGCCACCGACAGCGGCCGCAGAATCGTGTGCGAGTAGCCGATATCTGAGAGCATTTCTCGGCCCCCGCCGAACAGCATCAGGTCGAGAGTGTCGCAGTGGGAATGCCCGTAGCTGCCGGAGAAGTGCAGGCAGGCTTGCACGCCGCTCCGGCCCTGGCCCTGGCCCATGATCGCCTGCCCGAGTGCCCACATCAGGTCCGTGCGGAAGGGCTCCTTGCGCACCTTGCTTACCGTCCGCCCATGACTGCTCGGGGACCAGGTGTCGTGTATCGTCAGGTACTGCCCGTTGGGCATCCGCATGTGATTCAGCGCATCAATCGACTCCTGCAGCATCGGCACATCCCTGGCCGCATTCAGGTCGTCAATGCGCGAATTGTCTATCGGGTTCACGTAGCCTTCGGGGTCCGAATATCCCTTCAGCGGCCCTTCTATGCAACTGCGCAAGCCGCCGACCGTCTGGGAATGATACGACGGCGAACCTTCGCGCCAGATGCCATCGGGGTAGAACTGCCAGCCGAGAATCAGCTTCACCCGCCGCAGCGCGTCATGGACGTACTCCGGCTCGCCGATGACGCGACCGATGACCGCCAGGCCCCCAATCAGACTCGGGTCCATGTTGCCCAGGTAGATCGGGAAGGTGCGCGCGTAGTTGGCCGTCATGCGGAAGAAGTCTTCTATCTCCTTGCGCACATCCTTGCCAACTTCCGCCGACAGCTTGTCGAGGGCCTCACTGCCTGCCACCAGGTCATAGGCATAAGCCAGATGGGGCGGCATCTCGGCGTAGAACCAGTTGTCGCCACCATCTCCCCGCATCGCCGAGCAGTACGGATATGCGGCCTTGCCCAGCGGCGGGCGCCAGTTGTAGCCCTCCAGGTCCTTGTGCAGGCCGGGCACCGGCTGAATTCCATCCTCCGGCATCGGCAGCATCCGGATGTCGTGAATTTCCGGAGCCATGGTGCTCCAGCTCTCGATGCCGTGCGGGCTGTAATGCGGATAGACCTCGGCGAAGCGGAGCAGGATCCGCGCCGCCTGCAGGGCACAGGCTTCATCCTTCGTCCCGGCGTACAGGCGTGCCAGTCGCCCGACGATGCCCTCCATGTAGCGCTTCTTCTGATTCTCGACCAGCATCTGCATGTAGTGCTTGTAGCCGCCCGTGCCCTCGCAGTAGCGGTAGGTGTGCACCTGGCCCGTAGAATCCGTGACCGTAGTGGTTTTGTCCAGGGGATACTCGTCGCTGGGGAAGACGTGCCCGCAGTGCTTGCAGATAACTTGGTCGGGATTGTCCGGTGACCAGTTCCACTCGCCGCCAGCCCGGGACACATTCCCGCCTTCGCAGTTGGGGCAGTCAATGTTGTACCAGCTCGTCCGAGGCACGATGAAGTCGGCGATCTCATCCGGGCCGAACGCCATCACCAGCGCGACTTCGTTCTTCAGTCCGGTAACCTCACCGTCTGGCACGCTCGCCGGAAAAACGGGGTGCTTCACCGGAAAGCCCCATCCGGCAAAGCATGGAGCCACAAGCAGCAGCAACATCCCGAGAGATATCACAGCTTCGCAGGTACGCATGTAGAATCACTTCCTTAGCGAGGAATTGTATCGGCACACTCGCAACATGAGACCGGCGCGCCGTGCGTAGAGCAGGCTGCCGGTTGCAGCCAAGATGGTGCCGAACGTGTCGGCCACCCAGTCCGGAAACTGGCAGAAGCGGCCGGGAATCGGGAGCTGATGCAGCTCATCAAGCGCGCCAAAAGCGGAGCATATCAGCACGGTCTGGAGCCAGCGACGGCCCGTCGAGATGTCCGGGTACGTGATGCCCAGCGCGCGAAAGACCAGTATCGCCAACGGTATGTACATCACCGCGTGCAGGAGAAGGTCGGAGACCCCGATTTGGGTGATGAATGCCAGTTCGTCCCCGGGCGCTGACGTAAGCGCCAGAATTACGCAGGCGTACAGGCCACAGAATGTCCAGGCCGGCTTCATCGCATGCCCACCCTAGCGACCCCTCAAGCTGTTGTTGACAGTCAGGACACACGCTTTCGACAGCACCGGCTGTCCGACATCGCCGCACAGCGCCACTTCGACGCGGTACTCGCCGTCGGCATAGTCCTCGGAGTCGAGGATGTAGGTATAGGGCGCTGCGGTAGTCATCGCCTTCAATGCGCCGTCAATGCTGAACGTGACGTATGAGAAGCCGTCACCGGTGGCCTGAGCGACGATGCGGACCATCCCGCCGACTGTCGCGCCGTCCGCGGGCTTGAGGATGTGCAACTCCAGGGGCGTGGCAGGAACGGGCGTCTCATGCGGGGGCTGCACCGCAGATGACGCCGGGGTTGTGTATCCCGCTGTGCGTTGGGCGGGCGATGGGGCGGCGGCCATGACCGGCGTCTCTGTGGGTCTGTCCTTGTCGTAATAGCTGTGGATGAGGTGATTTCCGAGCACGAGTGTGCCGAGGACGTGAAATGCGACACGCTCGTCAAGGCCATGACCGGGGCCGGTCTTGGATTCGAAGAGGAAAGCGGGGATCCCGCAGACGAGCCCGAAGTAGCGGTGACACAGCGTCTTCGCTCTGTTGCTCTGGTCGTAGTAGAAGTTAGCCGGCAGATCATAGCGACGCATCCAGTCAGCGATACGCAGAGTGCAGATGTGACAGTCGGCGCTCACCCATTGCGGCACGGTCTGGTCATACCCGATCGTCTGGACGAAGTTCTGCGTGAACGCCGCCTTCGAGGAAGTCGCAGGAAGCTCGTGCATGTCAATGACGGCGAGCGGCTGCCAGCGTGCCACGGCCTCGGCGATGGCTCTGGTTTCCGGCTGGCTGAGAGTGTCCCAGTTGCGGTTGAGGTCCACATTGGCGCTATTGCGGCGCGTGGAGGCGGCGACCCCATCCGGATTGGCCATCGGGACCATGACAATCGTGAGTTGCTGGAGGATGCGGAGGCTGACTTCGTCGCGTGTGGTGGCGAAGTAGCGCAACAGCGCAAGCGCGGCCTCGGTGCCGGCGGTCTCGGTGCCGTGCTGGCGGGCGATGATGAACAGGCACGGCGGGTGCTCAGAGGGCGGGAGGGCTCTGTGCTCAGCGGCATGAACCGCCAGCAGTACGACGGCGCGCCCCTTGTCGGTATAGCCGATCCTCTCGGCGGTGATGCGGTCGCAGCCGGCCAGCTCACGCGCCACCGAGATAAACTCCACATACGTGTGCGGCTGCAACGGCTGCAGAGCGACGATGTCGCCCACAATGTCAGCGGCACAGACGCCTGTCGCGCCGGACAACCACACAGTCAGGCCGAGCACAAGCCAGCTTGCCTTCAGTGCGCCCCGTCTAGTCAATGCCTCATCTCCGTCGAGTGCAATATGGCGGCCCCTACCAGGGCTTGCCCAACCCGCCCAGGAACTCCGCCACAGTATCCAGGTCCGAGAGCCGGCCGACGTCATACCAGTAGGCTTGCGGGTCCAGGTAGCCGATAACTTGTTCGTCCGCGGCTATCATCTCGGGGATCACGTCATTGCTGAAGTCCTTACCGGCAGCGCAGTAATCCAGCACGCGCGGACTGAACACGTTGATTGCGGCATGAACCGGCTTCTCCATCGGCGGCTTCTCGACGAAGCTCTGCAGCCGCCCCGAAGCATCGAGTTCGGCGACGCCGCCGTGAAAAGGCACCCCTGTGACGAGGCCGATCGTGGCCACAGCGCCGCACTGCAGATGCCTCTGCGCCATGGCCGCACAGTCGAGATTGCAGATGATGTCACCGTAGTGGACTAAGAACGCCTCTTCGTCGGCCAGCTTATCTGCGAGAGCGGCCACCTCGCCGGCCGTCTGCGAAGGCTCCGGCCGCTCGACGTATTCGATGCGCACATCCCAGCGCTCGCCGTCGCCGAAGTGGTGCCGCAACTGCTCCGGGAAGGCAGTGACGGCGACGATGAGGTCGTCAAAGCCCTGGTCGCGCAGCTTGATGATGATATGCTCCAGCAGCGGGCGGCCCGCGAGCGGTATCATCCCCTTGTTCACATAGTGCGTCAGCGGATACATCCGCGTGCCGTGACCTGCCAGCAGGATAACTGTTTTCATTGCTCTTCCGCAACTCCAAGGACGCGCTCGGCGTTTCGGTATGCCATGCGCTCGACGAGTTGTTGCGCCGTCAGGTCATAGTACTCGCGGTTGCGGGCACGCCAGAGAGCGCCGATGTGGACATGGAAATCAATCACGAGCGTGGAACGCCTCCATTTGCGCGACACCGGCGTTTACGCAACAGCAGAGCGCCGCAACAGCGTGCACGGGTGCAGCGCGCCGCTGGTCTGATGCACGCGGCACTGCAATTGCTGTTGCACTATGCCACTTTCTGGGCTATATTCTACACGCTGGGAGAATCGGCGGTCAAGCTGGAGCGAGCTGCGCGAAGCGACGCCCAATCTCAAGGGGAGAACAGCACCGGGAAGATAGGGAAGGCACCCATGATCCATGCCAGCGCACCGGGACGCGTGGGAATCATTGGCACTCCGTCTGACATCTAC
>JAUWOG010000073.1 GCA_030612305.1 Armatimonadota bacterium
ATCGGCCTGCCGGGAGGGGCGTTTGATGTCAGCGGGGGGCGGCTGGGGTATGGTGGCGGGTACTACGACCGGCTGCTGGGCGGGCTGGAGGAGGAAGGTTATCGCCCGGCACTGGTGGCGATTGCCTTCGAGGTGCAGATAGTGGATGAGGTCCCGATGGGGGAAAACGACGTGCGCGTGCCGTTGATTGTCACCGAGGAGCGGGAGATTGGGGCCAGGAGTACGTAAGAGGGAATGAAGGTCGGGAGGATAGTGTAGAGATGGCGGGACGCGATGTCATCCGGATGGTGAATATGACCTTCTACGGTCATCACGGCGTTGCCGATTCCGAGCGGGAACTCGGGGGGAAGTTCTCGCTGGACATCGAGCTGTTCTGCGATGTGCGTGAGGCGGGGCGGAATGATGACCTGAGCAAGACGGTGGACTATAAGGCGGTCTATGAGGTTGCCCGCGAGGTGGAGGAAAGCCGTAGCTACATGCTGCTGGAAGCGCTGGCGCATGATGTGGCGGAGGCGATCCTGACCCGCTTTGAGGTGGATGCGGTGACGATCCGGGCGCGGAAGCAGAGCGTGCCGCTGGGCGGCCTCATTGACTATACCGAAGTGGAGATACATCGGACCAGGGATGATTTCGAGTAGCATGGGTGAAAGGAGAAGCGATGAGCAAGCCAGTGGCGGTCAGATTCGAGGAGCGCGCACAGTACAGCCTCTTTGATGTGGCATGTGTGGCGGAGGCGGAGAGCGCACCCGTGCAGTTGCGAGATGTCACATGCAACAACTTCGAGCTGGTGCCGGGGGCTGCTTTCCCTCCGCAGACACATGACGACAAGCTGGAGGTCGTGACGGCGGTGCCGCAGGGCGATACCGAGGGTCCGGTGGTCCGGTACAGCGATGAGGGGGGCGGTTACGCCATCGAGCTGGCGGCCTATGACAGCATCGTCATCCCGCGCGGCGTGCAGCACATGGCGACGAATCTGTGTGACTGCAAGGTTGTGTTGATCATCACCAATTTCGATTACGTGGAATAGGACGGGAGGGGGCGCAGATGGATAAGCCAGTCGCGATCTACAAGGGCGAAGATGAGCAGTTGTTCGATGCGGAGCAGTTGGCGGCCATGGAGTCAGTGGCGATTGAGTTCCGGGATATCGGGGTGAATTGTGCGAGCCTGGTGCCGGGTGGCGCGCTTGACCTGGGAGTGCATGATGACAAGCTGGAGGTAGTCACGCCGGTGGCGCTCGGTGAGACCGAAGGGCCGATCGTGCGCTATACGGATGACGAAGGGGGCTATGATATCGCGCTGGCGTCGTATGACAGCATCGTGATTCCGCGCGGTGTGAGTCACCGGGCATACAATCTGTGCGACTGTACCGTGGCCCTGTTCATCACGAATTTCGCATACGTCGAGTAGCAGAGGAAGCGGATGTGAAACAGAAGTGGTCCGCTGATGGATTTCGCAGCGCCGTGTCGTGTGGCCGTTCTGACGGCCGGCGAGTTCGCTTTGCATCTTCGCCCGTGATGTTGGCTGGTGCGCTCTGTGCGGGGGCAGCAATCGTGTCATTGAGCGAGGAATTGTGCAGCGGGCGGCGGTCTGGCTGAGCATCCCGAGTGCCAGGTCAACCCATGACTGAAGGGTACTACAAGAATTCCGAACTGCCGGCGAAGGTGCAACGGGAACTCAACGCCCGGGGCCAAGGTGCTTGGCGTCTTCGTTACAACTCCGCGGTGTGGCAGGGACTCAGTGAAGAAGACGCCGCGGCCAGTGCGTGGGACACGATCAACAGGGCGATCTCCGGGGCCTGCAAGACCTGTGGCGGCCGACGGGACTTCAAGAATACAGATGGCGACGACGATACGTCTGACCGGTGAGGCGGACTATTTGCGCTGTTGAGTGCTAGGAACGGTGTCTCACCTGGTCGTAAGCACGGGAAGCTCTGTGGGCCCCGCCGCGCTCAGCTCCAGACCTGAGGCGGCAGGTTTCTTGTGAGAGATGGGGGGGCGGACAAGACCAGTGGGACGAGCAGGCTGTTGTGTGTATCATGGGTGCCAAGCATATCAAGCAGGAGGCGATGCGGATGTCGAATGAGACAACCCATCTGATGGATTTGACAGTGCGCGACTATGTGGTAGATCTGGCGTCGAAGAAGCCAGCTCCGGGCGGGGGGAGTGCGGCGGCACTTGCGGGAGGTCTGGCTGTGGCGCTGGGCGAGATGGTGGGTAACTTCACGGTCGGCAAGAAGAAATACGCCGCCGTCGAAGGGGAAGTGAGGCCGGCTCTGGAGCGGCTGCCGGAGCTTCGGGGGCAGTTGCTGGAGCTGGTTGACCAGGACGCCGAGGCGTACCGGGCAGTGGGGGCGGCGTACGGTATGGACAAGGATACGGACGAGGAGAAAGAGAGGCGAGCGGTGGCGATCGAGGCGGCGCTGAAGGCCGCGGCCGAAGTCCCTCGCCAGGTAGTGTTGAGGGTCGAGGAGGCGCTGGGTGAGTTGCCAGTGCTTCTGGAGAAGGGGAATGCGAATCTGGCCAGCGACGTGGGTGTGGCGGCGAAGCTGGGTATGGCGGCGGCGGAATGTGCGTGGCTGAATGTGGAGGTGAACCTGGCGCTGATAGAGGACGCAGATTATGTTGCGCGGCTGCGAGAGGAAATGAAGGAGAGTCTGGCTGCCGCAGAGAAGATGTCTCTCGCATCGTGGGAGGCAACAGTTACTCAAGTCTGCAGGTGAAGTAGCTCGCAGACATGAAGGAGGAAGAGACGTGAGCGCAGAGGTGCTGAAGGGTGGCCCTATCGCCGAGGCAATACTGGACGAACTCAAGCCACAGATAGAGAAGTTGAAGGACACGCGACCGCCGAAGCTGGTAGCGATACTGGCCGGCGACAATCCGGGCTCGAAGTTCTATGCCAAGAGCCAACAGAAGGACTGCGACAAGCTTGGCATCGGCTACGAGTTGAGGGAACTGCCGGATGACATCGGCGAGAATGACATGCTGGGAGTCATTGAGGAACTGAATGAGGACGAGGCGGTGACGGGGATTATTCTGCTCGTGCCGGTGCCGAAGGGTCTGGACGCCCGGGCTCTGCAGGCGGCGATTGCTCCGAGCAAGGATGTGGACGGGGTGCATCCGGCGAACCTGGGGCTGGTCGTGCAAGGGGACAGGACGCTGGCGCCGTGTACCGCGCAGGCGGCAGTGGCGATGGTGGAAGCGGCAGGAATCACCGTCGAGGGTGCGGAAGTGGTAATGGTCGGGCATTCAGAGATCGTCGGGAAGCCGACGGCGTTGCTGCTGCTCGAGCCTCTCGCCACGGTGACGGTGTGCCACATCGGAACTAAGGACACGGCGGCGCACACGCGCGAGGCAGACGTTGTTATCGTCGCTACGGGCGTGCCGGGGCTGGTCAAGGCGGATTGGATCAAGCCGGGCGCGCTGGTGGTGGATGTGGGGATCAACCGCGTCAAGGGCGAGGACGGGAAGACGAAGATCGTGGGGGATGTTGACCCGGGTGTTGCGGAGGTTGCGGGGATACTGACGCCGGTACCGGGCGGAGTGGGGGCAGTAACAGCAGCGATGCTGATGAAGAACACGGTTGCGGCTGCTGCAATGCAGGCGTGCGTGTAGGGCGAAACTAGAAGCCGCCGGTGGCCGGCAGGGCCGTCACAGGTCCGCAGCCGGCAAGGAGCGGCGCCGAGGAGATGACTATGTCGCTACGAGAAGCAATAGACTCAGGCGAGTTCATTCTGACTACGGAGGTGGGGCCGCCGAAGGGCATCCATCTTGATGAAATGGTGGAGGAGGCGGAGCACTGTCGGGGGATGGTGGCCGGGGTCAATGTCACCGATGTCCAGTCCTCGGTGATGCGGACGTCGTCGCTGGTAGGCTGTCTGAAGCTTCAGGAGGCGGGCCTGCCTGCGGTGCTGCAGATGGTGTGCCGGGACCGGAACCGGCTTTCGTTGCAGAGCGAACTGCTGTCGGCGGCGACGATGGGGGTCACTGATGTGCTGTGTCTGACGGGTGACTACACGACACTGGGAGATCACCCGCAGGCCAAGCCGGTGTTTGATCTGGACGCGGTGCAACTGCTCCAGGCGGCGAAGGGTCTGATGGAGGGCCACGACATGGCGGGTGAGGAACTCGATGGCGAGCCGCCGGTCTTCTGCCTGGGGTGCGTAGTCAACCCGGGCGCGGAGCCGCTGGAGCCGCAGATCATGAAACTGCACAAGAAGATCCGAGCCGGTGCGGAGTTCGTCCAGACACAGGCGGTCTATGACCCGGAGATCTTCGGCAATTTCATGGAGCAGGCTGGCGACCTGGGTGTGCCTGTGCTGGCGGGTATCGTGATGCTCAAGTCGGCGGGGATGGCCAACTACATGAACAAGTTCGTGGCGGGTGTCAGTATCCCCGACAACCTCGTCCAGCGCATGAAGGACGCCCAGAAGGGCGAGCGCGCTCAGGTATCCATCGAGATAACCGTCGAGCTGGTCAATGAATTGAAGGGCATGTGTCAGGGCATTCACATGATGCCGCTGGGCTGGAACCATCATGTCCCGGCGGTGCTGAAGGAGTGCGGGCTGGTCTAGCCGCTGTTTTCTGCGTTCGGGAATGAGGCACACACGGAGCCGGCACTGGCATGGTGTCGGCTCTATGATAGGTGGAATCGAGCACGCGCGGAGGGGAATTGGCAATGAGCTATCGGGTCGGGATCATCGGCTGCGGTGGTCTGGGCAAGGCGCATATCAGGTGGTGGAATCTGCTTGATGGATGCCGCGTAACGGCACTTTGCGACACTTCAGCGGAGGCGATGGAGAGCGCCGGAGAGCTCGCCGGCGAGGTGGCGCGCTATGAGAGCTTCGAGCGGCTGCTTGACGAGGCCGAGGTGGACATCGTTTCCATCGCCACGTGGCCGAACATGCACGCCGCGCCGACCATCGCAGCGGCCCGCCGCGGAATCCACGTGTATTGCGAAAAGCCGATGGCCCTTGACCTCGAAGAATGCGATGCGATGATCGCGGAGTGCGACAAGGCCGGAGTGGCGCTGATGATCGGCCATAACCGGCGCAATGACCCACGCTATGACAAGGCCAGGCAGCTCATCGGCGAGGGCTTCATCGGCGAAGTGCGCGCGGTTCGCGGCAGCAACAAGGGCTATGAGGCGGGCTACGGCTTGATGAATATGGGGTCTCATCTGCTTGATGCCATGCGTATCCTGTTTGGTGATGTCGAGTGGGTCTGGGCGCACCTGCGCACCGATGGCAGGCCGGTCACCGCTGAAGATATCGAGCCCGATGGACACCGTGGCACCGGCTACACCGTCGGTCAGACCGCGACGGTGCATCTGCAGTGCCGTGACGGGCCGGCCGGGCGCGCCGAATGGGTGCCGGACTTCGAGCAGACGCTCTTCGGGCTGGAGATAATCGGCTCGCAGGGCCGTCTGGCGCTGAAGAACCCCAGCACTGACCTGTATCATTTCCCCGCGCCTGTCTATGGCCCGACCGAATGGGGAGCATGGAGCAGGATCGAACTGACGCCTGAAGAGGACCCATACGGCTACCCCCACACATCCCCGGCGACGCGGATGCTTCTGGAGATGCTCGCGCAGATTGAGGGGGGGCCGGAACCTCCGGCATGTGGGCGCGAGGCGATGAAGGCCATCGAGATCATCATGGCGATACATGAGGCCAACCGGCACGGCTGCAAGGTGAGCCTGCCGCTGGCCGACCGACGACATCCGCTGAAAGTGTGGCGAGAGGAAGCGGGCCTTGAGTAGAGGACACAGGGAGGGCAGACAATGAGCCGGATGGGCAATGAAGGCAATGAGCCGCTGGAGGTACGAGGCCACCATCTGCTGTGCGCGGTCTGTGCGCGTGGCGGATGCGAGCCACCTTGCGGGATGGAGGTCCTGCAACCGCTGCTGGAGGCGATGTGGGACAATCCGTATGTGATGCTGAGGATTACGGCGGACCTGGAGCTGAACCGGGCGCACTACTTCGATGCGTATGAGCAGCGCGGCGAGAAGGAGCTTCCGGAGGAGTTCGCCGAGCGTCACGCCGACCATGTGGGGCGACGTCGCGACCTGCATGTCTGCCGGATGCTCGGTATTGCGCCGAATAGTGTCCTGCCGGCGTTCTGGGTATATCGCATGTTGTTTGACCGCATGCCTACGGTCTGCGAGGTGTGCACCTCCTCGGCGCGAGGGTCAGAGGTCTGGCCGGAGTGTGCTCATGCTGAAGCCGGCTGCTATGAGAAGATAGCGCAGGGCCAGGACCTCGAGCCGGAGGAGCAAGTCGCGCTCGGAGAGCCGGCGAACCTGCCGGGCATCTGGAGCATGTTCCGTCCGCGCACGCGGGAGGAAATGGATGAGTCGAAGGTCGTTTCGGCTGAGATCATCGCCAAGGCGGACTGTCTGTTCATCCGGCCGCAGCATCTGCTCTGCATTCTCTGCACCGCCGACAAACAGGAGCCGCTGGTGGAGGATAACCTGGTCGAGGTGCGCAGGCGGATGGAGGAGAATCCTGATATTCCGGTCACCATCACCGAGGGCTGCTGCATGGTCTGCGACTGCTGCAACGTGTATGATCCGGATGAGCATATCTGCTATCCGGTGCATATCAAGAACCAGTTGCGGGACCTGAACATACTGGAGAAGCTGGATCTGGCTCCGGGGGCGACGCTGCCGGCCCGAGAGCTGTATGCGCGCGTCTATGAGCGGATCGGAACGCTGGCGGAGGTTTGCGGATGGGGCGATGGTACGAGTACGGCGCCGTTCTGGGCCCCGTGCGGCGGCTGGCAAGGCGATGAGCTGGACAAGGCGAGAGAGAAAGGGCTGCTCTGCGGGGATGGACGAGGTTCTTAGTCCGGGTTATTCATCATCACCCCGTGGGTCGGTCTTTCGGAGGACGCAAAGCGTCCGGAGGCATCGGGGACTTCTCATGCGAAGCTCGGTCTCCAATCCTCCTGTAGGCCAAGCTTCCAGCTTGGCAGTGGCGAAGGAACGGCCGCAAGCTGGAAGCTTGCGCTACAAGTCCTGTTACCTATGGGCCGGGGCTCTTGGATTTGAGGGCGCGTGGGGGTACAATTAGTGCGGTTAGTTCACCGGGATGGCGCGGCTGTCTGTGGTCGCGCGCGGAGGGATAGATATGGCTGAGGCGGTACAATTGCAGCTAGCGCTCGATTTCGCGAATCTGTCACAGGCCCTGCGCGCGGCCAGGGAAGCATGGGATGGAGGGGTGCGTCGTCTCGAGGCCGGGACGCCGCTGATCAAGAGCGAGGGTCTCGACTGCGTGCGGGCGCTGCGGGCCGAGTTTCCCGAGGCGACGATTGTGGCCGACATGAAGATCATGGATGCGGGGCGAGTTGAGGTGGAGATGGCGGCCAAGGCGGGGGCCGACGTGGTAGCGGTGCTGGGCGCTGCATCGGATGCGACGATACGCGAGTGCATTGAGGCCGGCAAGAGCTATGACGCCGTCATCATGGTGGACCTCATCGAGGTCTCGGACCCGGCGGCGCGTGCCGAGCATGTGGCAGAGCTCGGGGCCGGCATCGTCGGTGTCCATTGCCCGATAGATGTGCAGATGGAGGGCGGCGACCCCATGGCAGCGTTGTGTGCAGTCGCCTCGGCGGTGGACATCCCCGTCGCGGTCGCAGGAGGTATCAACTCGGAGACGGCGCCCGTGGCAGTGCAGAACGGTGCGAGCATCGTCATCGTCGGTGGCGCGATTATCAAGGCCCCGGATGCGAAGAAGGCGGCGGCCGAGATTCTGCAGGCCATGCGCTCCGGTGAGGCAATCGCCACGGAGAGCTTCAAGCGCGTCGGTGTCGAGGGTCTGCGTGAGACATTCATGAAGACATCGGCGGCGAACGTGTCTGATGCCATGCACCGGAAGGGCTGGGTGCCGGGCCCGATGCCGATACAGCCGGGGCTGAAATGCGTCGGGCCGGCGCTGACAGTATGGACGTATCCGGGCGACTGGCATAAGCCGGTATCGGCCATTGATGAAGCCGAGGCGGGGACCGTGCTCGTCGTGGATGCCGGAGGCGTCGGGCCGGCCATCTGGGGGGAGGAAGCCTCGAGGAGCTGCGTCCGCAAGGGTATCGCCGGCACCGTGATTCACGGGGCTTCACGCGACACGGCGGAGATTCGGGAACTGGGTTTCGCCTGCTTCTCGACGTTGCAGTGTCCGGCCGCCGGTGATCCGCGCGGCGTCGGCAGCATCGGCGTTCCCCTGCATATCGGCGAGACCGACATCCGCACCGGTGACTGGGTGATCGCCGGCGATGACGGCGTCATAGTTGTGCCCAAGGAACGAGTCGTCGAGATAGCCAACCGGGCACTCGATGTCGTGGAGCGTGAGTCGCGTGAGAAGGCCGAGATGGATGAGAAGGGAATGACGCTGGGCCAGGTGTCGGAATTGATGCGATGGGAGCAGCAGCGGGGAGACTAACGGCGGAAACTGCTCCCGCATCATCATGTGTAGTAAGAGATGTGGTCTGTGATGAGATTGAACCCCCA
>JAUWOG010000457.1 GCA_030612305.1 Armatimonadota bacterium
ATCATGTCAGTTTCTTGCGCAGTGAGAGAGGTTCCTGTGATGCTTAGTCCCAGATGCGAGACTGCTCTGTTCGCGATACTAGTGGTCATCCTTGTGGCCGGCTCTGGAGGTAGTGGAGGCGGTGGGAATGATGTCGGCGCGAATGGTGTCGGCGGCAATGATGTCATTTCCGTGGTGCCCTCAGATGCTGTGAGTAAGGCGCCCGTTGCCAGTGCGGCGCTCTCCGTAATCACGTCGGAGGCCGGGCCGCTCCTGGGGGATATGGACGGCGACGGGCAGCCCTCGGTCGGCGATGCCATCAGGATACTCAGAATCGTGGTCGGCCTCGAAGGTGACTCGCCCTATGCAGACGCGAACCAAAACGGTTCCACCGATGTCGCGGATGCAATCATGGTGTTGCGCTGCGTGGTCGGGCTGGACGACTGGCCGATTCCCAGCCAGGGCGCGCGCGTCACGGGGACCGTGAGAAACCTCCTGGATGATGCCCCACTCGAGGGAGCCGTGGTGACCGTCGGCGGCATCTCTGACACCACCGATGCCAACGGACAGTTTGCCATCACCGGCGTGCCGACCGGAGAGCAACCCCTGTCAGTCACCAGGACCAACTACACTGCCTACGGCTCGCTGCCGGATACCGTCACGGTGAGTGCTCCGGTCACCAGCCTGGGCACTATCTACATGCTCCCGTCCGGTTCCGTGCCCCCACCTCCGCCGCCGCCGTGGTGATGAGACCATACCCGAATTGGACTGAGCGGTCGCAATGCCGCTTGATGTTACCCCGCCCCGAGCATGGCTCACGATGCCGGGGCTTTGCTGTGGCTGCATCCGCCGCCGATGAAGCTCAGGCGGCGAAGGTATCTGCCCGCCGGGTAGTGAACCCTACAGCCGCTATAGCCTGTGCTGAGCATCACCCATCAGGAGGCCGCCCAATGGCATCACGAACCATTACCCGTGTGGCCTTGTTGCAGGACTATACTGGAGCCTCGGAGTCGCTCCTGCCTGAGATTGATGAGGTAGCTGCCAAGGGCTATGACGCCGTGGCCTTCTTCATCAAGATGGAGGAGTTGGATGTCTTTCGTCGCCTCTGCGAGAAAGCGGCCTCTCTGGACCTCGGCACCAGTGTCTTCACCGGCTACATGAAGTACCAGTATGAATACCTCACTCGCCACCCGCAGCAGAGGATGGTCTCGGTCACTGGCGGCGTTGACCAGGACGGTATCTCCAACCATAGTTGGGGATGCCCGTTCAACCCCGATTTCAAGCAGCGCTACTTCGACTTCTTGCGTGCCATAGCCGCGATGCCCGCCGTCTTTCGCATTGCCGTCAATGATGAGGCTTACCTGGGCGACGGCTGCTACTGCGCGAATTGTCAGCGTGCCTGGGCGGAGGAAGTCGGTGGCCCGATGCCACGCATCGAATCGCCCTGCGAGCACGACTGGGAGGACGAGAGCTGGCGAGCCTACCTGCACTGGAAGATGAACCGCTGGGACCTGGTGCATGGGGAGATGGCCGAGGTAGTCCATCAGGTCAATCCGGCCACGCAAGTGATATTCCAGGCCTCGCCGGCAGTTGACCTGTGGCGCAATCCCTGGATCACAGGCGTCAACCTCGCGGGGATGGTCGAGCACCTCGACGGCCTCAGCACCGATCCGTACTATACCTTCCACGACGTACCGCATTTCCAGCCCCGCGAGGTCTATCTGAGCGAATGGTCGCGATTCCTGGCAGGTATCGTACCTGCAGGTAAGGTCGCCGAGATGGTCCCGCAGGCGTTCTCGCATCCGACTTTCACCCGCCCACTGGGGGCGCAGGATGGATACTGGGCCGCACTCGTGCCGCCCGCCTGCGGCATTGATACCGTCACCCCATACACCTACACACTGCAGCGATGCTCCCCGATGCAGAAGACCTACGAGGACTGCTTCCGCTTGGACGCTTACTTCGAGAGGACTGCGCCACTGCAGTACGCGGGCTTGGTTCACGGAGCGCAGACGGAGATCTATCGCCGCCCGATCCCTGCACAGACACCCGGCTCCTATGACGGCACGCGCGTGCTGCCTGTGGCTGACGCCCTCCGGCACAGGGGTCTGCCGTATGCCTATATCCCGGACTCGCGCCTGCATGACGCCGAAGCCTTGCGCGGCTTCCCCGTCCTCATACTGCCTGAGATCAACTGCCTCTCAGCTTCTCAGGCACAGGGCATCGGCCATTACGCCGGGGCAGCGGGTAATCTGGTCATTCTCGGCCGGCTGGGAATATGCGACGAAGTGGGCAGCGGGCACGGCGCCTCCCTCCTGCAGCAGATCGCTGACATCGCCGTCACCGCGGAAACAGATGAGCAAAGGCACTTCACCCTCGTGCAGACCCACCCCCTCACTGACGCGCTGCAGACCTTGCTGGACGAAGACATCCCCGAGCGGCTGCGGACAGACTCCTACGCGCCGACAGGGGCGCTCACTCATTGCGTTGATGCGGAGGTGCCGGCCGATGCCGAGGTCATCGCGGAGTTCGTCACCGCAGACGGAACAGCGACCGGCAGGCCGGCCATCGTCTCTCTCGACCGGGGCAGTCGTGTTGTCTGGTTCGCCGGCTTCCCTGCGCGGACAACTGTGACGCCGGTCGGGATAAACGTGCGCAACCACGCCCACCTGCTACTGCCTGCCTTAGTCGAATGGGCCGCCGGAGCCAGGCCGCCCCTTCGCGTCGAGAACTGGCCGCCGAGTGTCCCGATGAAGGACCTCCGACCCCTCGACCACCGCTATATGCCGACCTGCGAGTTCTTCCCACTGGCCGGAGATGATCTCTTCGTCGCCCTTGTCACATCCTATTTCGGCGAGCCCACTGCCTTCCCCATCGTCCTCGACATCCCGCCGGGCAGGCAACTCCACAGCGTCGAGGAAGCCATCAGCGGCGCACAGATTCCGTTCGAGATCCGCGACGGCCAGGCGACCGTGGACGTGGCGCTGGACTCCGACACGCCGGCGCTGCTGTATGTCTTCGCCCTCGCGTAGCACCACTTCGGCGGCACCAAAACACTCCGGGAGGCCCAATATGTTCTTCGTTGAAGCCGGCGGCTCGCCATACGAGATAGGCTATCAGACGGGAGTGGCAACACGCCTGCTGGTCGCGGCCACCGTTGACATGTTGGCCAAGCGATTCCGCCACTGGGACGAGACCCAATTCCAGCGCGCCCGCGACCGCCACATGGCCTACACTGAGAAGCGCTGCCCTGAAATCGTCGAGGAGGTCGCCGGTATCGCCGACGGCGCAGGAATGTCCTTTCAGCTCATCTATCTGACCAGCTTCTACGCCTCCATGCAAGCCGGCACCGAGGGGTGCTCCAACTTCATCT
>JAUWOG010000393.1 GCA_030612305.1 Armatimonadota bacterium
GCCGTCCCCGCAGATGGAGCGCAATTGCTGCAGCGTCCGGATAGACGTTGCCGCCGCCTCCGGGCTGGTGACTTCGAGCAGGCAGGGCACCGTCAGGTTGCGGTAGGCCAGCCACGCCGCTAACCCGTACCAGCGCGTCCACCAGAAGAGCTCCTCTATCGGCTCGTGGGTCGTGTGTACCTGCGGATCGCCGGTGTGGATATGCAGACAGAGCAGGTCGTCACCGAGCGCGGCCATCCATTCAGCGATCTGGACGGTGGCGACGCTGCCCTTGGCATGGCCGATATCGAAGCAGAATCCGGCGTGCAGGCCGGCTTCGCGCAGGTGATCCAGCAGACCGCGCAGGTGGGCCGGCAATCCTCCGAAAGTCGTGCGCTTCCCCTTCGATGAGTTATTCTCCAGCGCTACGTGAATCCCCAGCGCTTCCATGTGCCCGACCATCTCCACATACGCCTCGAGCATCGGGCGCGTGCCGGTGCGCGTCAGGTTGAGGCGCTGCCAGGCATCGGTGAAGGTGTCGGCAGGGAGCTTGGTGGGATGGAGGATGACCGGGTCGGCTCCCTGCTCGGCGCAGAACTCAATGCAGCGGCGCATGTGGTCTTCGTTGAGGAACGCGCCGGCCTCGTCGAAATCAGGTGTCGGGAGGTGGCCGATTATCTGCAGGCCACATTCACCAGCCGCCTCCGCCTGTTGAGCGAGCGGGCCAAAGCTGGCCGGGCCGCGGAAGCGGAGCTGGTATGACTTGAGCGGGTATTCGGCGCAGAGGCCACGGATCTCCTGAGGCGTGCAGTCTGTGTCCGGGGCGTAGCCGAGCTGATCCACGAGGTGGCGCTGTATCTGCTCGCCGGGGATCGTGACCGGCACGAACTCCGCATCTAGCTCGCCACCGTCGAGGTGGATCATCGTGAAGCCGGGCAGCGAGGTCAGCGCCTTGTCGGGGTCAATGGCCTGGACGACACGCTCGGTGAGGGGGCCGTAGGCGGTGACCTTCGGGTTGTGGCTGTGTGCGACGATGAGGTGTTTCACGCCGAACTCGGCGCAGAGCCCGATGAACTCCTCGCGCCGCGTTTCGCTGAAATACTCCAGATAGTGGTGGGAGATGATGATGGTATTGTCGTGCGGGCCGGTCTCCTGCAGCGCCCTCCGGAGCCAGCGCATCTGCGGCGCGAGAATCTCGAAGCGCGTCGTCGCCAGGATGATGAGCCGGTAGCCGGAGTGCTCGATGGTGTAGTAGGGGCGGCCGAAGTGCGACCGATAGCCCTGCGTCGTATTGCGACTCGCCTCCTTGTTGCCGATGAGAGGGAAGCATTGGAGCGGAGAGGCGGCGATGATCGCGGCGGCATTCTCGTAGCAAACGCGCCGACCCGCCTCGACGATGTCGCCGGCGATGACGACAAAGGCAGCGCGGCGGGCTTCGGCGGCCTTCAGAGCCATGCGCAGATGCTCGTCTTGGATGCCGGGGGTATCGGCGATGTGTGCGTCGGCGATGACGGCGAAGGGGGGCAAGTCGGCCATGATTGGTGAGCTCCCGCGTCAGGCAAAGCTGCGGAAGCTCTCCTCCACCTCGCCGCCCAGCAGCTTCTCGCGGACCTCACCGGCCTCGAGCGCCTCGGCGATGATCGGCATCACTTCCGCCACGACCGCGTTGCTTTCCTCGACTGCCTCGTCGTCGTGCGAATAGGTGATGAAGAGCAGGCCGCCGCGACGGATAAGCACTCCGCGCTTCGCAGTCTCCTGGAGGAACAGCGTCCATACGTCGGCATTGAGCGCGTCGTCCTCGTACTCGAACCTCATGCTGTGCATGACGGAGGGCCCGTAGCACTTGAAGGGCACGCCGCTGGCCTGTGCTGCGGCTTCGAAGCCGCGCTGGAGCTTCTCGCCCTGGCTCCACATGTGCTCCTGGACGGGTTCGCGCTCGTAGATGTCGAGACATGCCGAGGCGGCGGCCAGCGACAGGGCCTCGCCACCATAGGTGATGCTGATGATGAGGTCCTTGGCGCAGGCCATGATCTCCCGCTTCCCGCAGACGACGCCGATGGGCATACCGTTGGCGATGCCCTTGGCGAAGACCCCTATGTCGGGCGTGACGCCGTAGTACTCCTGCGCGCCGCCGCGGGCCATGCGGAAGCCGGTGACGATCTCGTCGAACATGAGCACAGCCTCATGCTCGTCGGCGAGCCGGCGGATGCCCTCGACGACCTCCTGCGGCGCGGCAGTGCCGCCGGCGACATCCACCGCGATCATCGCCACATTGCCCTGGTGCTTGTTGAGCAGGTCCTCCAGAGCGTTGAGATCGTCGCGGGGAAAACCCTCGATAGTCTGCTCGAAGCAGTCCGGCACGCCGGGGTTGCCGGCCTGCGCGGCCCAGATATCCGACCAGCCGCGATAGCCGCTGTTGAGGATGATCTCCTTGCCGGTATAGCCACGGGCGATGCGCGCGCTTGCCGAGGTGGCCTCGGCACCGCCCTTCATGAAGCGCATCATCTCCGCGCAGGGCACCATGTCACAGACCTTCTCGGCGACCTCCACTTCGAGCGGGGATAGCAGCCCGGAGATGATCCCCCTGCCAAGCTGCTCCCTGATCGCGGCATCCACCGGCTCGTAGCAGTAGCCGAGCGTGATCGGGCCGAGGGCGCTGACATAGTCAATGTAGGTGTTGCCATCTATGTCGGTGACGCGGCAGCCGTGTGAGTCGGCGAAATAGATGGGCCATGCGCCGGGCGCGAAGGCCGTGGCGCGCTTGCTGTTGGTCTGCGTGCCGCCGGGGAAGAGAGCACAGGCGCGTCTGTAGAGTTCCACGGATTTGGCTACGTCGAGTCTGTCGGTCATGCTGAGGGCCTCCGTTGTGGGATGGTTCGCTTCGGGGGATATGATACTCGAATTGCCGGAACTTGACGAGGGAGAATCCGCTGCGGGGGTGCAATAACATACAGCCGGCCCCTGTGGGCCGGTTTCCTTGCGGAAGCTCCACTTCCGCCGTTCGCCCGGCCCACCAGAAGCACGACAGCAAATCCAACCACTACAGGCACACGCTGCAGGTCCCTACAAGTACACACCTACAAGCCGCGAGATGAACCCGCGTGAGCCGGCGTTAGTCGCGATCCCAGATCGAGTTGTCCATCAGCAAGGCATTAGACTTCAGCCACTTGGAATGGCCGTCAACAAAGCCGACATTGACGCCGCCATTGTGTCTCAGGGAATCCGGCAGGTAACGCAAATACAACGAGTTTGTCGCGTCCGGGATCCAACGGCCCGGTGAGTACGCGCAAGCATTGTAGCAGTCCATGATCCACACCGTCTCGGCGGGCTTCTGAACCTTTGCCAGCGCGTAGAAGTGAGTGGAACTTGAAGAGCCGTAACCGAGGTAATCGCAGTTGTAACCATAGCTGCATAATCCGGCATACGGGCTACCGTCACTAGGACAAATAAGGACCTGCCAGTTCTTGATGTATGGCTGGACGACTTGAAAATACCATCGGCTGCCGACGGGGACACGGAAGTTGTACCAGACGGGCAACATCTCGTCGTAATCCTGCACGTACTGCACCAAGCCGAGCACGATTTGCTTGGTGTTGCTCAGACAGCTTGTCTGTCGGGCCTTCTCGCGAGCCCGGGCGAATACCGGAAACAGTATCGCCGCCAGGCTTCTGCTATCATTGTAACAGCCCCTTGTGCCGGGATATACTTAGCAACAAGGGGGCGAAACAAAAATGAGCAAGAAGAACCGACGGTTCGTGAGTTTGGCTGAGGCCCTGGATGGGTCTCAGGTCCT
>JAUWOG010000045.1 GCA_030612305.1 Armatimonadota bacterium
GATCATCCACGAGGGGGCGGAGAAGTCGGTTGCGGAGACGTGCTTCCCTATGAAGATCGCCCTGGGGCATATCTATAACCTGGTGCGTGACAAGGAAATTGACTACATCTTCCTGCCGAGCGTCATCAACGTGAAGAAGAAAGCGGCGGGGATGACGGACAGCTTCGTGTGTCCATATTCGCAGAGCTTGCCGTACACGAGCCGCGCCGCAGTTGACTACGATGCCTATGGGGTCGAGGTGCTGGACCCGCATGTGTATTTTCAGTATGGCCATAAGCATCGGATGAAGGCTTTCGGGGAGTTTGCGGAGCGGTTCGGGAAGTCGAGCGGGGAGCTGAGCCGGGCGCTGAAGGCGGGCGAGGCGGCACTCGAGCGCTTTGAGAAGTCGGCCAGCGAGCGCGGCAAGGAGGTACTGGCGGAGTTGCCGGATGACACGTATGCGCTTGTGATCGTCAGCCGCTCCTACAATGGCTGCGACCCGGGCGCGAATCTGGAGATTCCGCGGAAGTTGCTCGAAATGGGCGTGCTCTCGATACCGATGGACTTCCTGCCGCTTGATGAGGTGGAACTGTCCGAGGATTGGTGGAACATGTACTGGCGGTATGGGCAACAGATACTGTCATCGGCGGAGATAATCGCCGAGGACAAGCGCCTGTACCCGGTGTATATCACCAACTTCGGATGTGGGCCGGATTCCTTCATCACCCCGTTCTTCCAGGACCGGCTTGGAGGCAAGCCGTGCCTGGTCATCGAGGTGGATGAGCACTCGGCCGACGCAGGGATGATAACGCGCTGTGAGGCGTTCCTGGACAGCATCGAGTCAACGCGGGGCGGGAAATATGAGCCGGGCCGTCCGCTGCGCTCGCTCACCTATGACAGGAGCACTGAGCGCACGATGCTGCTACCGAACATGAGCATCCACGCACATGGGCTGGCTGCGGCGTTCCGGGCCTGCGGTGTGCCGGCCGAGGTGCTTCCGGAGCCGGATGAGGAGACGCTGATTCATGGGCGGCGCTGGACTTCGGGCAAGGAATGCTTCCCGGCAGTGGTGACGACGGGCGACATGGTGAAGTTCGTCAGCCGTCCGGACTTCGACCGGGATAAGTATGCCTTCTTCATGGGCGGGTCGGGCGGGCCGTGCCGGTTCGGCCAATACAGCGCCCTGCAGCGGATGGTGCTTGACGACACGGGCTATCCGGATGTGCCGATCTATGCGCCGAACCAGGCGGGCAGATTCTTCGGCGACACAAAACTCATCGGCAAGAGATTCCTGCGGACGGCCTGGCAGAGCATGGTCGCGATGGACATGATCATGAAGGCGCGCCTGGAGTTGAAGCCGTATGAGGCCAACGCAGGGGAAACCGAGGCGGTGCTCATTGAATATCGCGACGAGATAGTCGCAGCGGTCGAGAGCAGGCGCGGCCTGGTGCCTGTGCTGGAGGCGGCCGCCGAACGCTTCTCGGGCATCGAGATTGACCGCTCAGAAGAGAAGCCGGTCATCGGCGTGACGGGTGAGTTCTACGTGCGGACGAACGATTTCTCCAACCAGAATGTCATTGAGCAGATCGAGGCGCTTGGGGGTGAAGTGTGGATAGCGCCGGTCTTCGAGTGGTTCCTGTATCGGAACGTGCGGCGGGACATGCGCGCGCGGGTGGACAGTGACTGGTGGCTGCGGCTGAAGAACAGCCTCATGGACCGAGTCATGCGGCGGGACGAGCACGCCTACGCGCAGCCGTTCGGTGACTTGCTGCGGAATGCCTTCGAGCCGTCCAGTGAAGCGGTGCTGGAGATGGCCAGCCCCTACATTCATCGCAGCTTCGAGGGTGAAGGTGTCATGACGGTGGGCAAGGCGGTTGATTTCGCCGACAAGGGGCTGTCAGGCGTTGTCACAATAATGCCGTTCACGTGCATGCCGGGGACGGTCTCACATGCGATCATGCGGCTGGTGAAGAAGGACAAGGGTGGCATCCCGACACTGAATATGGTCTATGACGGGTCGGAGCAGGCGACGGCGCTGACGCGTCTGGAGGCGTTCATGTACAGCGCGCGGGAACACATGCGCAGCCACCCGCGGACGGCGGATAGAGAACCGACGCACCATTGACCATAGGGACTCTTGATGCAGCTTATGCTAAACTGTCCATGCGCGAAAGTATGCTGGGCATATCGCTAAGGAATGTGGAGCAATGGCAGGTGCTAATGAAGAGCGCAGAGAGGGCATAACTGAGCCCGTCACACCAGAGAATAGAACGCGGGCACATCCATACTTCACTGCTCAGCCCAACAGTGTGGTGCAGGCCTACATAGAAGCTTTCTCCGTGCGTGGGGAAGTCGTACTTGACCCCTTCTGCGGCTCTGGCGTTACTCCCTACGAGGCCATGCTCGCCGGACGGCAGGCGATTGGTGTCGATCTAGTCCCCTTAGCATGCCTCATAACAAAGCTTACGTGTCTGGCGCTTCCGGACCTTCATCGGGTACACAGGGCGTTTGACATTCTCAAAACGGAGTGCATGGACTACATCAACGAGCTTTACGACGAGTCCCTTACTTCTTTCGACGACGCTGAAATTGACTGCTGGTATCCGCGGGATATCGAGCTGCCAACGAATTCGGATGCGACTTATGTTGAGCAAATATTCACTCGCCGGAATTTGCTCGCCCTTGCCTATTTGCTTGATCACGTCAATGCAATCAAGGACGACGAGATTCGCTTCTTCTTTCGCGGTGTCTTCTCCGGCATTCTGCACCGAGCAAGTCGGACTTACTATCTGGATGCGGCTGGCGCGGGTGGAGGCGACAGTTCCATTTTTCGGCAATATCGGTATTGGGTGCCGGAAAGCCCCGATGAGCGCAATGTCTGGCACCTATTCAACCATCGATATACCACGAGATTGCGGAAGCATCTAGAGAACAATCTGCCTTTTCTTGATCGGCAGCGGGACCTGATGATTCTTCAGGGGGACGTAACCGAATTGCCCTTGCGTGATGACTCCGTGGATTACATCTACGCCGATCCGCCATACGGGAGAAACATACAGTACGTAGGCCTTTCGACGATGTGGCACGCGTGGCTTGGCTATGCGACCGATGGCAACCTCCTCGAAAGGGAAATCGTGGAGGGCGGGGACTTGGACAGAGATGATGAGAAGTACATGGATTTGCTCTCGGCGTCATTCCCGGAGATGTGGCGAGTATTGCGCTGGGACCGTTACCTTAGTTTTGTCTTCGCACACAAACGGATCGCCTTCTGGGACACTATCGTGAAGGCAGCAGAAGCCGCTGGCTTCGAGTATGTCAACACAGTGGTGCAGCCCACCAAGAGACCTTCGTATCACAAGATAAACAACCCGCTCAGAGTGTTGTCTGGGCAGCTAATCGTCAACTTCTGCAAGAAGAGAAAACCTTCAGTGCTTATGAGGCAGGCTATCGGAGCCGATGTCGTAGCGATCGTACGAAACGCCGCGGAGAGGGCAATTGTTGACCACCAAGGAGCAAAGACCGAGGAAATCTACCACGCGGTTATCCCTGAACTGCTGGAGACCGGGTGGCTTGGCGAGTTATCCGAGGAGATGCCCGACCTGACCCCCATACTGGATGAGTGGTTTGACTACAATGGGGACATACATGAGTGGTATGTCAAGCCCTCAACTAAGATAGGTTCAGCCATCCCGCTGTCCGAGCGTCTGCGCTTCTATCTCAAGGACTTTCTGATTCGCTGCGAAAAGGACAAACACAATCCGACATTCGACGAAATCGTATTTCACATAATGCCCAAGTTGAAGAACGGACGCCAGCCTCGAAACCAGGAGATAGAGGATGAGTTGAAGAAGCTGGCAGTCCCGGTGAATGATAACCATTGGTGCTACCGACCAGAATTGGTCTTGGACTTTGAATTGGAACCGGTGTCCGCTCTTCCCCCTCTCACGCCTAGCTCGGAACAGCGGATTTTGGGAGGAAAGCCGCATAATGAAATGATCTATCGCCTTGCAAAACTGGGCACTGTCGCTGGGTATCAGGTGCATATTGGGAAGAGGGAACAATCGGAGCGCTGGCACGGTGAGGATTTTGCCGAGCTTGGTGTGGAAGATCTCCCACTCCTGTCCTGCTTCAGCGGTTCCGTGCGAAAGGCCGTTGAACAGATCGACTGTATGTGGCTGGAGTCCTCAGGTATCCCTGTCTTTGCTTTCGAGATTGAAGAGAGTACCGCGTTTACCTCCGGCATTGACCGCTTCATCGAACTGCTCAAGGTTGATCTCAATGTCGCAGGGAAAATCGTTCTAGTCGCACCCCATCGCCGCCGGAAAAAGCTGAACCGGGTGCTCAGCGAAACGCATTACATAGGTGCCCCGATGTACATGGAGAATAAGCTCGTTTACTTGTACTACAGAGACATCGTCGATGTCTACAAGAAACTCACAGCCCGAGACTTCGGCAAAAAGGAATTGTATGAGGCGGTGCTTGGCAAACTCAGGAGGCCATTGTTTGACAGATAGGGAAGAGCCCACTGTGCGCGCCATGGATGGCAAGCAACTTGGGAAGTCGAGCACCCGGCCTACTTACTGGCTGGGCCCTGTTGACCTTTTTTGTGCGGCGGCCTCGTAGAGGGCCTTGTAGCGCTTGGCGGAGGCGGCCCAGGAATAGTCGGAAGCGAAAGCGTTGGCGATAAGTTCCTGCCAGCGCTTTTTGTCAGCGTAGGCCTGCAGCGCCCGGTCCACGGCTGCCTGCAACGCGCTGCTCGAGTATTCGTCGAAGACAAAGCCATTGGCGTCGGTGCCGGTCTCACGGATGGTGTCCGCCAGGCCGCCGGTGCGTCGGACGATTGGAATCGTCCCGTATGCCAGGGCGATCATCTGGCCGAGGCCGCATGGCTCGTAGCGTGAGGGCATGAGGAAGAAGTCTGCGCCGGCGTAGGTCTTGCGCGCAAGGGTATTGGAGAACTCCAGCCGCGCGCCAACGTTCTCATACATGCGAGCCGCTTCTAAGTACAGCGACTCCAGGTGCGTGTCGCCTGTGCCTAGCAGCACAAGCTGGAAGTGGTCAGTCTGGTCGAGGATGTCGGCCACCAGGTCAAGGCCCTTCTGTGCGTCTATGCGGGTGACCATCCCTATGAGTGGGATGTCGGGATCCTGAGGCAGGCCGAACTCGCTCTGGAGGTCGGCTTTGCATGTGGCTTTGGGGGCGAGGTCGCCGGCATCGTAGGCGGCGGCGATATGCGAGTCGTTACGCGGTGACCACAGATCGTAGTCAATACCGTTGATGATGCCCCAGACGTCGTCTCCCCGCTGGACGATGAGTTGTGCTATCTCCCCCGCAGTATCAGCGTCTCTCAGCTCCTGCGCGTAGGTCTCGCTGACGGTATTGATCATGTCTGCGAAGACGATTCCGGCTCTGGCGAGGTTGAATTGGCCGTTGACGCCGGCGGCCGCAACGCGCTGATCGCCCGGGTCAAGTCCGACAGTGGAGAGGATGTCCTTGGGGAAAGTGCCCTGGTATGCGCTGCCGAGATTGTGGGCTGTGAACACCGTGGCATACGGCAGTTCGCGGAGCCTGCAGTAGGCGGCGATGAGTGAGGTGTGCCAGTCATTGAGGTGGATGACGTCGGGATGGAAGTCGAGGGCCTCGATGACCGCGAGCGCCGCGCGGCAGAAGAAGGAGAGCCGTTGGGGGTTGTCAGGGTATGCTCCGCCAGGCGGGCCATAGATGCCCTCACGGTCGAAGTAGTCATTGTGCTCGATGAAGTACACCGGGACCCGGCTGTCGGGGAGATAGGCCATATCCACGGCGCAGCCGGTCTCGAAGCTGGGCATGAGGACCGGCACTGCCTCGAGGACGCGCTGCATATCGCCGGCTCTCGAGGCCGCCACGCGGTACTTCGGCATGATGAGTCGGATGTCTATGCCGAGGTCGGCGAGCGCTTTGGGGAGGCTGCCGGCAACGTCGGCGAGGCCGCCGACCTTTGCAAATGGATCAATCTCGGCTGATGCCAGTAGCACTTTCATGTCTGTCTCCTGTTCGCTCGTGTTCTATGTGGATACAATACGGTGCGCGTTCCATGTGGATAAAACACGATTCGTGTTTTATCCCCGGTGATTCGCGCAACGGCGCGCAGTACGCCGGGTGGAGGCTGAGCATGGATGCGCTGTACGCCTGGCCGGTGTGCGGCGAGTCGCCGGGACGCGGCACACGCGGAAGATGGTCAGTGGTCGTCTGCAGTACTGTCAGCCGCCTCGGAGGAGCGCCTGCTGAGCGTCTCGGCGATGCGCTGCTTGAGCTCCGAGATGTCGGAGGATTTCACGACGTATGCGTCGGCGGCCCAGGTCATGAAATCGTCCTTGTAGCTGGAATACGCGGTGTTGAGCAGGACGGGCATCTTGTTGTCAATGTCAAGGATGCGGCTCATGGCTGCAACGCCGTCCATTCCGGGCATGGCAATGTCGAGTACAACCATGTCAATGCCGCCGGCCTGGACGATGGCGATAGCCTCGGGGCCGTCGGCCGCCTCGACGATGTCATAGCCCTCGAACGCGAGTTCTTCGCGGTACAGCAGGCGTTGATTCTTGTCGTCATCTGCGATGAGTACAGTAGGCATAGAGTCACTCTCCTTGTAGAATTCCGCCGGCTACGGCTCGGCTTTCATCCAGTTGTGCGCGCTCCGTGTCATGGGGACTTGCATCTCTCTGATCGGTGGGGAATATGATGCGGAAGGTCGTGCCCTGGCCCGGTTGGCTCTCGACGAGAATCTCCGCTCCGTGGTCATGGGCTATCTTCTTGCTCAGGGCGAGCCCGAGTCCCATTCCCGTGGTCTTGGTGGTGAAAAAGGTGTCGAATATCCTGTCAAGGTCGGCGGGTGGGATGCCGATGCCGGTGTCAGACACCTGGAGTGTAACGCTGTTGCCTGGGCCGGGGAGCGCCGCAAGCGTGATCGTGCCGCCGTCGGGCATGGCGTCAACAGCGTTTCGCATGAGATTGTCGAGGACCTGGTGGAACTGGTGGCGATCAATACGTATCTGCGGGAGTTCGGCGTCACATTCGACGGTCATCTGGATGGCCGAGGTGTTGATGCGCTTGCGGATGGCGTCCACGCCTTCGTGGAGTATCTGACAGATATCCCACCATTGGAAGCGAGGCCGACCGGGGCGGGAGAAGCCGAGCAGGCTGCTGAGTATCTCTTCGAGTCGGAGCACTTCTTCGTAGATGACGCGGGAGTTGCGCTGGACCTTGTCGGGATCGTCGGCCTGGCGGCGCATGAGGTTGGCAAAGCCGCCGATGGTGGTGAGGGGGTTGCGTATCTCGTGGGCGACAATGGCCGTCATCTCACCGATGGCGGCAAGGCTCTCAGAGCGGAGAGTCGCTTCCTGTGCGGCTTCCAACTGTTCGTATGCGGCCTCGAGTTCGGCGGCCCGTCGCTGGACCTCCTCATAGGCTCCGGCACTGTCTATGGCCAGAGCGGCATGGTTGGCCAGCGAGGTGAAGAGCTGCACATCCAGTTCAGATATCGGCTGGCGACTGACGAGGTTGTCGGCGTAGGCGATGCCGATCTTGTGGTCTCTGGCGATGAGTGGGGCGACTACGAATTCGTCGGTCTGGAGGAATTGGCGGATGCTGTCGGGGACGCGAGGATCATTGGTCGCGTCAACGATGTGCGCCGTCTTGCCGGCATGGAGGACCGAGACGGGGAACTTGTCCGTGTCACACAGAGGCATCTCCAGGCCGCTGACAATGGCAGCGAACTGGTTGTCTGCGGGCGCCCGCAAGCTCTCGTAGTCATCCAGGAAGTCCTCGATGCTCGTGTAGTCAGTCTCGACATTCGACCATATTTTGTGGGCTTCGTCGGGGTCAGCGGGTCCGACGGCCATCTCGGTGCGGAGTGTCTGGGTCTGCTCGTCAATGAGCATGAGGAAGGCGCGGTTGAAGCCGAGGCCGACGGCACCGCCGGCGGTCGCGCCCGTAAGAATGGCATGGAGGAGACGCGGCAGGTCGAGCATTCCCAGCATCGCCTTGGCGGTCTGCTGGAGTACCGAGCGTTCATAGAGCTGGCGGTGGCGTTCGGTGACATCCTCGATGGTGAGCAGGACGTTGTGCTCGCCGGAGGGGTCTGCAACCGGGTCGAGGCGTATGTTGAGGGTGCGCTCGCCGTGATCCGCCGTGGCGTAGCGGTAGCCGGACCACTGGATGCGCTCAGCGGTCCTGAGGGTGGCAGCTATGGCGTCGCGGAGGCCGGCCTCATCGAGCAGGCTTGAGGGGAAGACGTCGGCGATGTTCTTGCCGTGTACTTCGCTCTCGCAGAAGCCGCGCTGGCCGCAGTAAGCGGGATTGGCCAGGACGATCGTGAATTCCGGATTGATCACGAGCAGACGGACAGGCAATGCGGCGATGACGTTGCCGTAGAGATCCCTGTGACGTTGCGCCTGCTCGAGCGTCTCCGGAGCCTCGTTGTCGGCCGGCGGTGCTGCATCCTGGTTGTTGTCGGTCATCACTATCGCTCACTTGCGTCAGGCCGGTACTGCGATGTCGGCTTCGTCGGCGTCACCGCGCAGCGACGCTGCCGCTTGCTCGGGCGACACCGGGTTGATGTAGAAGCCGGTGGCCCACTCGAAGCCGGCGATTTTGGTGAGCCGCGGCATGAGTTCGATATGCCAGTGGTAATCGTACTTGATGGTTCCCCAGTACTCCGGGTGGCCGGGTCGAGGCGTCATGTTGGGGACTGTCTGGATCATCATGTTATATGCCGGGCCGCCAAGGACGTCTTCGTACCGGGCCAGGAGCCGGCAGAGGATATCTGCAAGAGCTTCCTTCTGCTCGCGGTTCATGAGCACGAAATCATGCTGGTGCTCGAGGGGAAATATGTTGACTTCGAATGGGAAGCGGGCGGCGAAAACGGACAGCACGACGAAATGCGCGTTTTGCATGACCACACGCTCCGGCATTGCCAGTTCCTGTTCGATGAGGTCACAGAAGATGCAGCGCTCCTTGTGGCGGTAGTGGTTGCGGGCGGCAGTGAGCTTCTCACTGACGAGCTTGGGGACGGTGGGAAGGGCGATGATCTGGGAATGTGGATGGCTGAGCGATGCGCCCGCCGCAGACCCGTAGTTGCGGAAGACGACTATGTGGCGGAAGCGCTTGTCGCTGCGGAGGTCAAGTATGCGTTGGATGAAGGTGTCGAGTATCTTGACCACGTGGTCGCGTGGCATGGCCGGCAGCTCAGCAGAATGGTCGGGGCTTTCGATGACCACCTCGTGTGCGCCGATGCCGGTCATGCAGTCGAAGAGGCCAATTCCGGAGCGTTTCAGTTCCCCCTCGATGGCAAGTGCAGCGAACTTGTTTGGCACGACGCGGACATCCCAGCCGGGCGTGTCAGGGCGGCGCCCGAGGTCGGAGGATAGAGCGATTATCTCCGGTGGCGTGGTGTCTTCGTTGCCGCCGCAGAACGGGCAGTTGGTCGTAGTGTCGGGTTCGCGCTTTGTGGCGAAGTCATGTGGACGGCGGCCACGTTCAGCCGCGATTATTACCCAGTGATCCAGAATGGGGTCCTTGCGGAGTTCTGGCACCTATTCGCCTCCTGGAAGGAAGAGCTGCTGTGTTGTAGTTGAGATACGTACTGCAATGGGGGTGCCGAAATCAGTCACGGGGTGAAAATTGTGTGAACAGGCCCCATCTGAGGCAAGCGTGGCGCCAGTGTCGGAGATGGTTGAGCGCCTGTCGCAGCTTGACTTGGCTTGCGGCAGCAGATATACTGCAAATCGGACTGACGGGCGGTCCAAACGTATCTTGGTGCAACGTGCGCAGTGACCACAGCAATCATGTCTGTTCAATCGAGAAGGTGAGCAGATGAGGCGACGCAGATGGATCATCATAGCCTCTGCCTTCATTCTGGTTAGTGCAGTGGGGTTCTTACTGCTGCAGAACGG
>JAUWOG010000144.1 GCA_030612305.1 Armatimonadota bacterium
CGGGGGTCGTGTAGGTCATGGCGCGGCCGGTGATCTCTGTGCGGCCGGTGACGAGGTCTGCGTGCAGTATCTGAAAGGCGGGAGCTGTGGCGCGAAAGATACCGGTGGCGAACTTGTCGGGCTGGTGCAGGCTGCCAGTGATAGGACTCCATGTGCCCATGAACGGGTGCGGGCCCTGAGCGTCCCAGGCGATGTTGAGACGCCACTCGACGCCCTCGGAGGGTGTCTTCTGTCCGATGGCTGAAAAGGGAATGGCGATCTCGACGGTCCAGAAGGACTGGCCGATGTGTGCCGAGGCATCCCAAGGCGCGTTCCAGGAGGATGACTGGTCCTTGCCGTCCCACTTGACAGCGGCGGCGTTGACGACGAACTGGTAGTAGGTGTCAGAGCCGGCGGGCTGGAGGAAAACCTCGAGGGCATCGTCGAGATAGACGGCATCGTCGTGCCTCGTAGCCGAGATAAAGGGTTTGTCGCCGGTGAAAGGGAGGCGCGCGGCCAGATAGAAATTGGCATCATCGTAGCCGAGGAGAAGACGGGGTTGCTGGGAGAGGATCATGCCGTCGGCCATCGAGCGGAAGAGGCCCGGACCGGCGGCGGCGCTCCATTCAGCCTCGCTGATGGTGCCGTCAATGGCGGGCGCTGTGGAGAGCTTCGGAATGGTGACTAGTGGCAATTGCGGAGCGGCGATGCTGAGGTCCGCCGCCAGGAGCAGCAAGGTACAGAATACGGCAGCAAGAGCGGCTTGGTTGACATGGTTCACGATGCACACTCCCTGGGCAAGGACTTGATGAGAACGTTGCTGCGGCGGGCGGCTCGTCGGTGGCGTCACTTGACGATAGCGGCTGCGAAATCGGCGGTCTCGGCCAGCTTCCAAGTCTTGCCACTGTCCTTCGACATCTGGATGGCGCGGTGGTGATAGTGCGCGGGGTAGTCGGACTGGTAGGTCGTGTCACTGGTCCAGTAGCTGTATGAGAGATAGAGGTTGCCGAGGCGATCGACTGTAAGCTTGTGGTAGTAGATGGAATAGCCGGGGACGGCGGGTATCACTCTGGGCTGAGCGGGTCCCCAGGCCTCGCCCTTCGGTTTGCTCTGGAATGACAGCGCGGCGTAGAGGTTGCCGCCGTGGTAGTCGTCCACTCCCATCCGCCACTGGCGATAGGCGGTGTAAAGGGTGTCATCGGGGCCGCAGACGAAGGAGATGTAGGTCTGCCGTCCGCGACCGTCCGCGTCGCTGTCCTCGTCCACATAGCCGGCCTCGAGGATGTTGACCGGCTCAGTGAAACCGCCGTAGGCATCGTCAGGCTTGAGCGAGCGGAGGTATCTGAAGTTGTCGCCGTGAGCGCCGGTGAGTATGTGGATGTAGCCCTCACTGTCCATGGTAATCGCCGGCACGTTGTGGACATCATTGACCGGCGGCCCGTAGGCAAGCAAGACGGGCTCGCCGAGGGTCCTGGTGGCATGGTCGCAGGTGGCGACGTATGTGGGCACGCCGGGGGCGTTGTCCTCATCTTCGGCGACATCGCCCCAGACGATGTGGGTCTTGCCGTCACGCGTAACGGTGGAGGCGGGGCCGCCGGAATGCTGGCATGAGCCGAGGCATCTGTCGGAGACCAGAATCGGCTCACCCATCTGCAGCTTGCCATCCACCTTCGCGGGCAGGTACAGGAGGAGGTCATGGTAGCTGCAGAAGCGGGCCGGATGGTCCCTTGTCTTCCGGTAGGCGAGCACGGGTGGAGGCATATCGAGGGCGTTGTGGCCGGTGAACTGCTCGATGTCGAAGCTCCCGCCCTCGAAAGGGTGCACCGTGTACGTCTTGCCGGCATCCGGTGTGTGGATGAGCACGCTCTGGCGCGGAGTGCCTATCTGCCGGAGTACGGACAGCAGCGTGTAAGCTCCGTTGGCCCCGTCGAACGCAACCTTGGCGCCGACAGAGCCGCCGCCCATGTAGAAGCCGCGATAGTCGGGGTAAATCTCCTGTACGGCGGGCACGTACGAGCGCTGGACCCACTTGCCGTTCTCGGGCAGCGTGAGCGCCACCGCGCGGTACTTGTGCGAGGTGCGTTCGCGGATGTACGGGCGGTTGTTCAGGTCGAAATAGACCTCGTTCTCGATGTAGTCAGGCGCATAGCCGAATTGGTAGTTCTCGTGCTGGTAGCGATGCAGCACGACCGGCCCCGCCAGCGGCTCGGAGACGGGCGAGGGACCGACGATGACCCTCACCCCCGCGCTCTGCACCACAGCCGGATCATCCTCTGCCGAGGCCACAATCAGCCCATGCAAGTCCTTGCCGACCGCCGCACTCTCTGCTACCTGCACGCGGACCGTCAGCGGTAACCAGTTATAGTAGCGCTCGTGGGTGAGCGTGGCCGGCGACTGCGGCTCGATGACGCTGCAGTCCAGCCCGTCGTCAGCTTCCGTGTTCAGCGCGAAGCCGCCAGTGACGCCCGTCTGGTTCCGGAGTGTGTATGTGATGTCGGCGCTCTCCCCGGGCTGGAGGTACCGCGTCGCGCAGAACGGATAGAGCATGTGTCGGTAGCTGTCAGCCGCGAACAGCGCGGAAGCGTCGCAGTTCCAGTACATCACGCCCGGAACACGGATGTCCACATCCATCTTGCCGACCTCGAACTGCCACGGACCCGCGCGGTCACCGACACCCTCCGTGAGGACGAACTCCGCCCACTGCCCGGTCTCAGTCATGTCAAAGGTATGAATGACATTACCGGCGGCGTCCACGAGGGGCATCCTCTGGCGGCCCGACCCATGCAGCGCACGAGCCCTGATAGTCGTATCACTGCTCGGCGGCTGGAAGTGGACCACACCGCTTTGCGCCCCATCGTTGAACATGATCTGGCCTTCGACCATGTAGCACCCCTGGGAGATGTCGAGGCCGAAGACGAAATCGCTGCGTGAGCTGCCGGCGATGAGCAGCCGGTACGTCCCCCGCGCAGTGCAGGTGACGTGCATCTCGGCGACCTGGACGGTCTGGGAATGGCCGCTGTCCTGTCCGTCGTCAGGCAGCGAGGCAGTCGCGATCTGCTGCCGGCATGGGTCGAAGAGGTGGGCGGTAATCTCGTCGCTGCCTTCGTAGATATTGAGGTCCCGCTTGAATATCTTTATGGTGAGGGGCCCCGGTTCGGGCCGAAGCACGATCGCCCTGGCCCCGCGCACCACCGTCGGCAGCACTGCCGCCCGGGCATGAGCCGCTGTCATGAGAACTCCCATTGCGACGAGCAGTAACGTCCTGGATGTCAGTATCCCCACAAACATCTCCTCCTCAGGTACGTGGCTTGGGAGATCGCCGGCTGTTGGCTATCTGCAGTCTATCAATTGTGCGACCGCCGCGCAAGGACGCACACTCCCGGAAGGGACGCCGCCGCAAGCAGCGAACCTATACGCAAGGTGCCGGATGGAAAGCAGCCGGCGGAATGCTGAAGTGATACTCCAGACGAATCGCAAGGAGGCAAGGGCAATGGATGTGGGCAAGCCGGTCGAGGCGAGGATCAGGATCAAGCCCGTCTATCCCGTACTGACGCATTCGGGAGCCTATGAGGGGCCGTGCCGAGTAGGGAAGAAGGAGGACCTGGAACCGGCTGCTGAGATGGCCAGGTTCCGGCAGGCGTTCGATGAGTTCTGCGGAGATGTGCGCAGCCGGATAGGCCCGGACGGGGAGGTTCTGGAGCCGGTGATGCTTCAGTGGGCCGATGACTTCGTGGTGCCGGCGGCGGAGTTGGAGAAACTCGCGCCGGAGATCCATGAGGCCGATGTCGTGCTCGTCGGCGCCTCGGGCTTGCAGCAACCGCCGGCGGTCGCCATCGCGGAGAAATATGGCAAGCCGATCGTGATGATCGGGCAGGTGGCTACTTCCGATATCACGGCGTATCTGCGTGCGCGAGGCATGGAGGGCTACTGCTTCCTGGATTATGCCGACCTGAACCACTTCCTGTCTCTGCTGCGAGTGCGGAAGGCGCTGCGGCAGACGCGGCTACTGGTTGCGATGAAGGGAAATCTGCTGACCTCGGGCGTCGTCAGCGGGATCTACGACCTGGAGGCATTGAAGAAGCGCTACGGCGTGGACAGCGTTCTGGTCAACAGCGATGACATCGTGCAGGCGATGCGGGAGCTGTCGGCAGAGAAGGTGGAGGAGGCTGAGGAGCTGACTCGGCGGCTACTGGCGGGCAGTGAGGAAAGCTCCATGAGCGCGGACGAGCTGCTGCCCTCGGTGGAGTTCTACCTGGCGACGAAGCAGATGCTTGAGAGGTATGAGGCCAACGCTTTCTCGATTCCGTGTTTTGAGATTTGCGCCACGCAGGTGATGGAGCAGGAGCGAGTGGGGTTCTGTCTGACCCACACGCTGCTCAAGGATGAGGGGATTCCGTCGGCGTGTGAGGGCGATATCAATGTGCTGATGGCGATGGCAGTGCTGATGTATCTGTCGCGTCGGTCGGCGCACATGGGTAATGTGTCGGTGATAGACCGGGCCGAGAACATCATCGGCGTGCACCACGATGTGCCGGGCCTGAAGATGAAGGGCTTTGATAAGGCGGACTTGCCGTATGCGATAGTCAACTTCACAGAGGGCGGGTGGGGCGGCACAATCCGCTACGACATCTCCCGTGACATCGGAGCGCCGGTGACGATCGCGCGATTCAACCCGGATGCGACGCGGCTGCTGGTGGCAAGCGGGGAGGTCACCGGCTGCGAGGGCTATACGAAGGTCGGTTGCAGTCTGAGGTATGAGATGAGGGTCGCCGACGCAGATGAGTTCTACGAGCTTCACCAGGATTTCGGGCATCATTTCGGCCTGGTCTTCGGTGACCATGCGGATGATTTGAGGGAGGTGGGAAGGCTGGCCGGGTTCGAAGTTGTGACGGTTTAGAAGCCGGGCCTACGCGGTGCGCGCCTACAAGGGCAAGGACGCCAGAGATACGCGGCAGGCCGATTGCTATGGATATGACGCGTGGCGGATGCGGGTCAGGGCTGCATGGCGACAGGGCCCCAGGGGTCGGTGCGGGTGATGAGGGAGACGCCGTCGGTGAAGCCCTCGGGACGGTCACCGAGGACCTCGATGAGGCGGCCTCGCCAGAAGCCGAGACGCTCTGCCCACGCCGGATCTGCCGACAGGTCGTGAAGCTCCTGCCGGTCCTCAGAGAGATCGAAGAGCTGCTCCTCGCCCCTGAGCGGATACCAGATGTACTTCTCCTTCGCGTCGGTGAGGTAGTGCATGGACCCTCCGGGGATGCCGGCAGGGGAGTGTTCGCCGTGGAGGAAATCCCGCCAGGGCTTGCCGCGGATGGCGTCGAGTATGCTGCTGCCAGTGCAGCCGTCAGGGACGGGGACGCCGGCGGCATCGAGGATCGTGGGCATGATGTCCTGCTGGCCGACAACGTGGTCGAAGGTGCCGGAGGGGAGATCGAGGCCCTCCGGGTACTTGATGAGGAAGGGGACGCGCGCGGAACCCTCGTAGGCGTAAGTCTTGCGGTGGAGGTAGTGGTCGCCCATCATGTCGCCGTGGTCGGCGGTGAAGATGATGAGGGTGTTGCTGATGTCGGTGTCCTGGCGCTGGAGCCGCTCGAGCATGTAGCCGAGCTGGAAGTCAATATGGGTGCATACGGCCATGTAGGCGGCGCGGGACTGATGGCTGAGTTCGTCGGGGAGCTTGCCGCACCAGGCTGTGCGGTCAGGGAAGGGGATGTCCACATTGTACTTCTCGGCCCAGTCGCCGATGGGGGGATCGGGGAGCGTCTTGTTGATGTAGAGGTCCCAGAAATACTGCGGCGGATCATAGGGGGAATGAGGCCGGAGATGGGAGCACCAGACGAACCACGGGCGGGTAGGATCGCGCTTCTCGAGTTGCTCGATGGTGACATCGGTGGTCCAGTTGGTGGCATGATAGCGCTCGTCGAGGTGCCAGGGCCGGGCGAGCCAGCCGTTGGCGTCGCAGCCGTGGGCGCGTTCGTGGGCGTGCGGTCCGAGTTCGCGCTTGAGGAAATCCCAGTAGTCGTCATTGCCGGCGCGCAGGTCGTGGGGGATGACAGTGTGGAAGCCGTAGAGCTTGCGCGTCGGGTGCATGTTGCGCCAGCCGACATTGATGCAGTGATAGCCGCTGTCGGCGAGGATAGCGGCGAGGAGGTTGGGCTCGTGGTACTCGGCACTCGAATAGCCGATGAGGCCGCAGTCGTAGCTGCCCTTGCCGGAATGGAGCACGCGGCGCGCACCGGTGGTTGAGGGGATCTCGGTATAGGCGTTGGGGAAGTAAGCGCCGGTATTGACGAAGGCGTCCACGTTGGGTGTGTGGATGAGGGGATGGCCGGAGATGCTGAGGTGATCTCCGCGTTGCTGGTCAGTGGTGAAAAGGAGGATATTGG
>JAUWOG010000320.1 GCA_030612305.1 Armatimonadota bacterium
TCCCGCACACAACCTCGCTACAATGGGCACACACAAAGCTCTTCTGCTGCTACTACGCTCTTTGTGCCCGCTGTTCTCTGGGACCACTATGCCTGCACGAATATTCACACCAGCGCTGAAGCGCAGGAACCGCATGATCGCTGCCGGCGTCACGATGGCAGCGGGCGTCGCGCCTTTTGTCGTGGCGCTTGCCATCCTCGAGTTCTGGACTTCGCCGCCCCCTCATGCCATCGCCCTTCTCACTGTCGGCACCTTCGTCGCCGCCGGCCTGGCCCCCTGGTACACCCACGGATCACTTGCGCTCCTGGGCAACTACGCTCTCAGGCAGCGTGTCGGCGGGCTTGCCCGGGCAGACATCGAAGCGCCGGTCGAGGACATCGGCGCTGTCTTCGTCGGCTTCTCGCCCGGCGAAGAGCTCCGCATCTGGGATGGCGAAACCGACCGCGACGTCGGCTTCCTCTCCATACTCGCCGACACACTCACCTATGCCGGCGACGAGTTCAAGTGGGCCCTTCCCAGAGCGCAGATTGACCATGTCGCTCTCGGCGTTCCGGTTGCGGGCGTTCGCCGCATCATCGTCCGCTGGCACATACCCCGAGGCGGGCCGAAGGCATTCAGCATCGTCTGCCGCGAGGCCAACACTCTCCAGTCCCTCTCCGTAGTGAACGCGCGGCTCTATCGTGCGCTCCGCGACTGGCTGTGGCGCGACAGACCACCTGCGGGCGGCACACCACTCAAATGGGGCTACCCACCCACTGACATCTCCGACGGCTGGGCACTCGACAGGCCGATATCGGGCGGCTGCGTCAGCGTCATGGCAATCGCGCTGATCGTGGTTCTCACGATATGGCGTGTGAGCGCCGCGCTCCTCGCGGTCGGGGACTACTACTCGGCGGTGCTCTGGGCAGGCCTCATCGCGGTCGTCGGCGCGGTCTTCACCGGCTACCTCCTCAACTACCTCCACTACTGGGAGGCCCGAAGCCACAACCGCTAGCTGCCACCTGCGACACAGGGACTGATCCACCTATGCGCATCAAAACCATCGAGCCATTTACCATCAATTTCCCACTCGACGAGCCGTTGCCGAGGAGTGCCGTGCGCCCCGAGACAACCCAACTTGCTATCTACCTCATCCGCCTCACTGCTGAGGACGGCACCCAAGGCTGGGGGGAGGCCTGGATCGCCGACGCCTACAACTTCACCCCTGCCGCTGACCTGCTCGGCGAACTCCTCATCGGCCAGCACGCCCTCGACAGAGCCCTGCTCTGGCATCGCATGGCTTCCGTTGCTGCCGGCAAGCCGGCAAAGAACTCCGGACCTGACGGCCCCCGCGATTATCACGCAGTCCTCAGCGCGATAGACACTGCCCTCTGGGACCTTGCGGGCAAGTCATTCGGCGTCTCGGTCGCCCGCCTCCTCGGCGGCGTCCGTAGTCGCCTGCTCGACACATACGTCACCGGCTTGTACCTCGAGCCCCCGGCCGACCTCGCCCGCAAGGCCAGGCAGATCGTCAAGCGCGGTTTCCACGCCATCAAGATGAAGCTTGGCGGCGACGCTGACGCCGACATCCAGGCCGTCGCTGCGGTGAGAAAGACCCTCGGCAACCAGATCGTGCTGATGGCTGATGCCAACGGTGCCTACGACGATTACGACACCGCCCTCCGCGTCGGCCGGGCCCTTGCGAAGCACGACATCTACTGGTTTGAGGAGCCGTTCCCCGCCGGCCGCTGGGATGATTACGCCGCACTCTGCGCCGCGCTTGAGCCTCCCATTGCCGGCGGCGAGACGCTCTTCGGCATCACGCCCTTCCACCACGCCCTTGAGAAGCGCGCCCTTCACATCATCATGCCTGACGTCCGGCTTTGCGGCGGCATCACGGCGGCACATCTCATCGGGCACCTCGCCTCCTTATACGAGGTCCGCATGTCGCTACATTCCTGGATATCGCCGGTCGCGCTGATGGCTGCCGCGAACATCTCTGCTGCAATGCCATACTGCGGCCGTTTGGAGGTCGAAGCCGGCCAGGCCGCGCTGATGCGGGTGATGCTCGAGCAGCCGCCACAATTCGAGGATGGTTTCCTCATCTTCGAGGACAGACCGGGCTTGGGCTTCGAAATATCGGACACATTCCTGCAGGAATACGCCACCTCCCCGGCAAACTAGACCTGCAGACCATGCCGTTCGCCGTTGCCGTTTGCCGTCATGCCGTTAGGACAATAAACCTCATGCCAAACCGCCAATTCGTGGACAGCGTCTCCGCCGCCAGGCACAAGCTCGACGCCATTATCGAGCGCGTTTGTGGCGCTTGCGGCTACAGTTGCTGTCACACGGGCACGATGGTCGGCAGCCACGGTGTCTGCCGCCTCTACAAGGGCATGACCCTTGACGCGGCGCTCGGCTCCCGCGTCCGCGCGGGCTTGAAGGTGAGAGCCGCCGAGATAGCCGCCGACCTCGACACTATCCTCCACGTCACCGAGATGCTCAAGACGAGTCTCGGCGACGAGATGGCCGCAGAGCTCGCCGACCTTGACGTCCTCACTGGCGAGTGGCGGGACTTCAGCGAGTTCGTCGCCTCCGATTTCGACCTCACCCCGGACAACCTCAAGCGCCTGACGCAGTTCTCTGCCGTCCGCCACAACCTCCTCCGCCAGTTGCGGCAGTTCCCTGGTGCCGAAGCCGCTCTCGCGACGATGTCCGCCCCCGGCGGGAGTTTCCATTTCCGCGGCCGCAAGCTGGCGCCGCCGCGCTGCATGTTTCACCTCGACGGATGCCTTCTCGACCGCTACCGGCCGGTCAAGTGCGCCAACTTCTTCTGTAATGGCGAGCCGAACCTGCTTGCCGAATGTCACCGCGAGATGGACTTCGACGAATTCGTCCTCGCCAACATGTATCCGGAGAGCTTCGAGTTCGTCGAGGAGATGATGCTGCTGGAGAACGACCTTGGCCCCGACTACTGGGAGCCGAAGGTTGTATTTGGCTGCGACGAGGAGCAGAGGGCCCGCCTGATCGAGCTGGCTGCCGGGCGCGGCGTCCGCTCCGACCTCCAGCAGCGCCCTGAGGGCTTCTACCTCTCCACCGGCGAGCTGCTCGAACTCATCAAGGCTGCCGGCCGCGACGCGACCCTCGTCTTCGCCGCCGGCTCAGTAGGCGGCCCGGCGCTCTACGAGCTTGCGGTGGCTCTTGGCCGGGCCCACAACGCCGGCATCCTGGGCGGTTTCATACTCATCGCCGAGGCCTTCGCCGCCCCGAGTTTCATGCCTCATCCGATGTGGTCTGACGGCATGATGAGCCAGCCTCTCGGCAGCCTCGAAATCTACGCCCTCACCCCCACTTAGCCGCCTTGCCTTGACACCTACCCCCTGCGCCCCCCTATAATATCATACAGCATAATATCGTACAGCAGCCTCTGCACCAGTCTCTGACGATGATGTCGGCAAATGCCCCCCGAAGCACCTCTCGCGGCCGCCTCGGATGAGACGTGGCAACACGCAGTCTCTGGCCGTCTCAATAGCCCCAATATGATAGGAGGCGTGATGACGATGAAGAGAAACGTGCTTGCAGTCAGTTTGCCCGTGCTGGTATGCCTGCTGTGTATGTGTCTGGTAGCTGATGCTGTAGCCGGTCCGCCTGTGCCCGCCCCGACTCGCGGGACGACTCGCGGGACGACTCGCGGGACCACCCCCGGGCCGATGCGCGGCGGCCCGGTACTCGTCAACGTAAACGCTGACCCGGACCTGGTGGTACAGAAGGTTACACGTGTGGAGCTTGGCCACGGCGAGTTCCCGGGAATTGACATGGTGGTTACCGTCAAGAACATCGGGAACAAGGAGTCCGGGCCCTGCCGCGTGGCCCTCTGTCTCACATCCAATATGGACCAGGTACCTGTCGCCAACTACCCAGTCATGGTCCATTGCCCCCTGATATCGAAGAAGATAAATCCCAACGCCACCTGGGATGTCGCGTTCCACTTCATACTGCACGAACACCAGTGGAAGGGAATGGGTATCGCCGTGGTTGACCCTCCGACCGAGGGGAAACCCTATGGGCAGGTCTCTGAGTGGGCGGGACTGATCGCGCTCAGCTCGTACTGGATAGGGAACCATAAGGCCGGGGAGCACAATAACGCCTTCGGCTTCACATACGGCTTCAAGAATCTCCCGCTGCCCTTCAGCTGGAATAACCCTGTAGTTCCGTAGGCTTTCCTGAGGACGGTGGCGGCATCCCGCCTGTCGTGGAGTTTGCGCAGCTTCCGCCGTAGTTGTGCGGATCTCAGCTAATTCCAACTGCAGGCCGGCGGCCTGTAGCTGGTGCTCTCTTTGCAGGGCGCGACGAATGCCGTCCATTCGCGCGGGTCCCGCACCGCGCCCTGCCTTCTCCTCCGCATCTCCCCTG
>JAUWOG010000616.1 GCA_030612305.1 Armatimonadota bacterium
ATCTCACGCCGGCGAGACCGTCGCACTTGTCGCCCACCGCGTCATCAACAAGGTCCTCATCTGCCGCATCCTCGGCCTCGACCCCAATCACGTCTGGCAGATCAAGCAGGACACTGCCTGCCTCAACCGCCTCAGCTTCACCGGCGCGCTCTGGGTGCTCGACTCCCTCAACGACACTTCCCATATCCGCCACCTGGCCGAGGCAATGACGGATTTCTGAGCTGGCCGTTCTCCTCCGAGGCCTCGGCATTCATCTTCCCGCCGCCGCTGCCCGCAGGAGATTCCTCATCCATCGCGAACTATTCACTACATCAGCCGGCAACGCTCTTGACGGCCGGCATCAGCACCAGCCAGAGGTGGCCCCAGTGCCTCCCACCAGAGACAGCGACGACGACATCCTCGATATCAGTTTCGACGACGAAGACGAGGACGACACCGCCCTCGGTTCCTCGCCGGACGACGATGATATCGAGATTGTTTTCCACGATGAGGAAGAGCCGGACGAAGTTGCCCCCGAGTCCGCCGCACCTGTCGAGGACGGGCCGGAGCCTGTGCCCTCGCCCAGCACGCCGCAGCCTCCCACAGACCCCAAGCCGACGCGACGCCGTCCCGATGCAGACCCGACTCCCTCGGCGACTCCGAAGTACTGCCCCGAATGTGGCTTTGCTCTGGAGCCCTTCGCCACCAAGTGCCCCCGTTGTACCTGGACTGTCGGCGCTTCTCCTGAGGCACAGGAGACACCACAACCGCCCGCGGACGCCCCCTCTGATTTCCCGCCTGGCACCGCGCCTGCGGAACCTGCGGACTACCCGACTGCGGTCCCCCGCCGTGGCGGCTCTCGCCTCGCGCTTGTCATCGTCCTTATCGTCATCCCTCTCATAGCCGTGGTCGCCGTCTTCATGATCATCAACAGCCCCGGCTACAAGGCCCGCGCAGCCTACCGGGCCGCCGTCAAGGCCCACATGGCCGGCGATCTCCAGACGGCCACGCAGAAGTACCTCGAAGCCCTTGACTACGACCCCGACATGGGCTTGGCTGCTTTCGGGCTCGGCACTACCTACCTCGGCATCACGCTTGGCACCGGCAACCTCCAGCGCATGCAGCAACTCCTCGACTCCGCCAGCGCCGGCATCACCACTGATCTCGACGACGCCGACCGCTGGTTCGACCATGCCATTGTTCTCGCCAACAGGATGCCTGAGAGCAAATCCCTCCAGGACCCCAACATCTCCACTCCTCGCAAGCTCGCCTCCTACGCCCACGCCATGAAGGCGATGACGGCAATCATCCGCTACTATGCGGCCCTGCAGACCGACAGTTTCGACATCGCCGGCCAGTGGATGCAGGCGGCCCACAACGAGCTCACGCAGTCCTTCACACTCGACCCCACCAATCCGACCGCCGGTGAATTCAGAGACGCTCTCACTCCCCCGACCCCATCACTATAGCCCCTCACTCCCGCTTGAACCGGTACAGCCGCGAGCCACGGGCGAAGTACAAGTTGCTCTCAGTGTCGGCGGCCAGGCATTTGCCCCCCTCGGACGCTATCTGCCGCACCGTCCAGTCCGCCGGGTTCATCTCCACGATGCTCTTCCCGTTGATACCGTAGATCATGCCGTTGGGCGCAAGCGTCATGTCCGTGACGTCCCCGGTCGGCGCCTCGAGGCGTGTGCTGAATGTCATGGTGTCGGTGGAGAAGACGAACATCTCACCCCCGGCCGTACCCACGATCTCCCCGCTCGGCGCTGTCGCCATTGCCGTGACGGGCATGTCCTCCTCATACACCTTCTCATCGCTCTGCGGGTCGAAGACGAAGAACTTCCCGCCGCCCGCGCAGATCACATACCGGTCATTGGACGTGCAGTCCTTCACCGCCCCTCCGGGCGCCAGGTCGGTCCAGACCGTCTTCTCGCCGGTCTGCGGATTGACGCGGCTGAAAGCCCCCGTCGGACCGGAGTTATACGAGGGCACCGAGCCGACATATAGCATCCCGTCCGGCCCGTGGTTGATGCAGGTAGTCCGGTACTGCCCCTCGCCAATCGGCCCCAGGCACCGTGGGTTGGACTCAGGCTCGTCGCCGAAGTCCCAAGGCTTCAACGGATCGTAGATGTTCACCGTCGCCAGGATGTAAGCCCCCAGGTACATCTTCCCATCCCGGCCGCAGGTTATCGAATCGCCCTGCCCGCCCCATTTGTTGATCTTGCCCAGGTCATGCAGCCTCCCGGTCTCCGGCTTGTACCCGAACAGGTGCATGTTGATGTACGTCGGACCGAATATGTACCCCTCCGGCGAGGCGGCGATGCACATTATCCCCATCCCGTCTCTGGCCTCGGCGATCTTCTCCCGCACCAGCTCCTTGCCCTCGACGAAGTCATACAGCACATATTCCTGGTCATCCATGCCATGCAGGTAGCGGTGGTCCACCACGTGCGCGCACTGCCCGAATGACGCCACCAACTCGGTCAGCTTGTCCTCGGCAGGCTCATAGCGGTACAGCGACTTGCCGGGGTAGGCCCAGAAATAGAACGC
>JAUWOG010000455.1 GCA_030612305.1 Armatimonadota bacterium
AAGGGGAATTGTTGATGGCGTTACGTTGGGGCTTGCCGGCGCTACTCGTGATGATGTTCGCCGGGTCTGCTGCGGCCTGGGAAGCGGAGGAAGTGCTCTTCAGAGCGAGCTTTGATGGCAGCGCCGAGCCGGAAGTCGCCCTCGGAAGTCCCGAGCCGCAACTGCATGGCAAGGTCGAGTACACCGAGGGGAAGCTCGGGCAGGCCGTCATAGTCGGCGAGATAGGCGCAGTCAGCTACCAGAGCGCCGGCAATCTCGATCCAGAAGCCGGCAGCATCGCCATGTGGGTGAAGCCCCTCAACTGGAAATGGGATGACGACAAGTTCCACATCTTCTTCGATTCGCACGGCGACGGTTGGCTGATGATCTACAAGTTCTATTCTGCGCCGATGGGCGTGCTGTGCAGGATCGCCGACGAGCATGATAATGCCAACTGGGCGGGGGCACCGACGAACGGCTGGCCGAAGGACGACTGGCGGCATTTCGTCGGCACCTGGACCAGGAACGAGCAGCGCATCTATGTGGATGGGGAACTCATCTCCGTCAACTCGAACCGCCAGAAGATGCCGCGCAAGTTCGCGGACGTGTTTTCTATCGGCCAGCAGAAGCCGTCGTTTGATGTTCCCGAGGCCCCGGCGGACAGCACTGCGATTGATGAGGTCATGATCTTCAACAGACCGCTGACGCGGAGGGAGGCAGTGGCCCTCCATGAGATGACCAGCGGCCAGGACGCTCATATCCCCGGCCTCCACCTCGAACTGGGCACACTGCTTCTGCCGGGGCTGGAACGCCTTGAGGTGAGCGTCGCGCCCGGCTTCCCGGTCACGCGCACGATGAAGGCGCAGCTCAACCTCTACGGTCCGGAGGGCGGTGAGCCGCTGCGCCAGGAGCATCTGACGCGGGAAGGCTACAAATGGCAGCCGACGCAATTCGACTTGAGGGACCTGCCGCCGGGCGAGTACGCCGTGCGCGCCACAGTCACCAAGCATGGCACTATCATGACCCAGGAAACGAAGACCTTCGACAAGCCTCCGGCGCCCGAGTGGCTGGGCAACAGGATCGGCAAGAGTTCCGGCGTGCCCCCTCCGTGGGAGCCTGTCTCCGTGAAGGGCGACACTGCCCGCTGCTTCGGACGCGTGCATGAGTTCGGCGACAGTGTCCTGCCGGAGCAGATTACCTCGCGCGGTGAAGAATTGCTCAGCGCTCCCGTACGCCTGACCCTTACCCGCGATGGGGAAGCCATCCCGGTGAAATGGCGCAACGGGAAGTGGGCGCAAGCCAATGGCGAGTATGCCACCCGCACCGCACAGGGCATAGCTCCGGGGATGGCGGTAAGAGCAAAGGTCAGGCTTGAGTTCGACGGCTTCATGCGCTTTGACGTGCTGGTGACACCGACACGCAAGGCGAGGATAGAGCGGCTCGACCTGGAGATACCGTTACGGCACCAGCGCGCAAGGTACATCCATGCAACGAGGGGCGATTGGCGGCGCGTCTATTCGCAGGAACTAGGTTTGGACAAAGGTGTCCTGTGGGAAGAGGAGTTCTACCATTTCGTCTGGCTGGGTGATGAGGATCGCGGGCTGTGCTGGTTTGCCGAGAATACCGACAACTGGACGCAGAGCCCCGACAAGCCGGAGCTGCAATTGACCCGTGACGGGCGTGGCAGCGTGTTGAGAATCCATTTCATCAACGAGCCGTCCGTGCGCAGCAAGCCGTTCTCGCTTACCTTCGCCATGCAGGCGACTCCGGTCAAGCCCCTGCCTGAGCGCTGGCGCGAGATGCGTGCGGCCTGGCATCACGATGAAGATGTGCCCGGGCCACAGACCTACTATCAGATGTGGGGCCATGGCGACCTGAAGCCGAATCATGCCGGCTTCGGCAACGTGCTGGACTTCAACGATGAGGAGAAGGCCAAACCACGCATCAAGGCACTCCGCGACAAGGGCTTCAAGATCACCGCGTACATGTCACCGACCGGCGTGACCAGCTCAGAGCCGGACTACGCGACCTTCGCGACCGAGTGGCGATTGACCAAAGGCTGGGGGCCGATGCCGACGCAGGGCGGGCGCCCGAGCTTCACTTCCGCCTGTCCGTACAGCTCGAACGCCGACTACCTCGTCTGGCAGGTGGACCGGGCGCTCCGCGAATACGACCTCGACGGGCTCTACTACGACAACGCCAACGCCTACTTCTGCGACAACCGCTTCCACGGCTGCGGGCACCTCGACAGCCTCGGGAACTGGCATGGCAGGAACGTGATCTTTGGGCTCAGGGAACTGGAGAAGCGCATCTACCGCACCTTCATCGCCCACGGCAAGGTGCCGTACATCATGGTGCATGACTCGGCGAATCTGCTCATCCCGTGCCACAGCTTCACCACCTCCTTCCTCGACGGCGAGCAATTCCGCAGCTACATGCGCGCGCATCCTGACTCGTGGGACCTCTCCGAGATACTGCCGCTGGACAAGCTGCGGGCGGAGTTCATGGGCCGGCAGTTCGGCCTCGTCCCCTTCTTCCTCCCGGAGTTCAATGAGAAGGACCGCAAGCCTCGCGAGCCTACCGAGCACATGCTCTCGCTGATGCTGCTGCACGATATCAATGTGTGGGCCATCTGGTGCAATGCCGAGGTGGTCAAGGAGGTCTGGGCCGCACAAGACCGCTTCGACATCGCCAGTGCCGACTTTGTCCCATACTGGGAGAACGCGGAGTATATCGCCGGCCAGTCTGAGGACCTCAAAGTCAGCTACTACCGGCATCCGGGCAAGGTGCTGCTCATCGTGAGCAATCTTGAAAAGAAGCCGGTGAACGCGCAGTTGACACTCGACTGGACGAGGCTCGGGCTCAAGGGCGATGAGCATCAGGCAAAGGACGCCATCACCGGCGAGGAGATAGGCATCGAGCAAGAGAAGCTGGCAGTGCCGATCAAGGCGCAGAGCTTCCGCCTCGTGGAAGTGCAATAGAAGCCGCACGCAAGGAGAAACGAACATGTCCCGCTACGTGACAGTAGGCAGTGTCTCGGAAAGCCGCCCGGTGTACTCGAAGGATGAAACTGGACCGTTTCTCGAACACCTGGAGAAGTTCGTCTGGCGCGCGTCGGAAATGGGCTGCGAGATACTCGCCTTCCCGGAAGCTCACTACCGGCCCGAAGGGAAGTATCCTGATGTAGCCGAGGAGATCGGCGGCCGGGGCGGATCATGGGCCATGGAGATGGCACGGAAATACGATCTCCACCTCATCTGGCCGATGGTCACATTCGAGGATGACACCATCTACAATTCCGCCGTGCTCATTGATCGCAAGGGCGAGGTCATCGGCTCGTACCACAAGATGAATCCAACGAAGGGGGAGATCGAAG
>JAUWOG010000136.1 GCA_030612305.1 Armatimonadota bacterium
AGACTGCGCCCCCCAGGAACCCCGATACAGCTATCAGCAGTACAAACCCGACCTTACGCATTGCTCTTCCTCCCTTGTTGTAGGTCATTGGTTCAACTCTGCAACCTCCGCCGGCGGAGCAACCGCTGCCACCATCGGCGCTTGGTCTCGTGCCGGGCCGGCGGCAGGGCCTTCTGGACGGTATTCTCAAGGTCTGCGATGCGCACTACCAACTGGCCGATCACGGTCATAAGCTCGGCGTTCTGCTCACGTAGTAGGCGGAGCTCGTCGGCCAGGGCGTCCGTGTTGCTGGTCCTGGCCACTGACCGCGTGTGTCCGGTTGCTTGGGCCTCGCGGACACTGACCGGGCTGCCATCGGTCTCGATCAGCTCGTCCTCTTCGTCGCCTTCGGGGCTCGGCGGCTTGACCTCCTCGTACCTCTGGAGAGCGTAGTGCAGGAAGTCGAGGGTCCAAAGGTCGACACCCACCTCGGCAGCCAGCTCGTTGAGGACGCGGTTGAACGCCAGGTAGCGTTCCGCGAATGGGGCACTGCTGACCAGGTCGGGGAAGACACCGAGGCTCTTGAGGCTGGCGACCGAGGGGTTGTTCCAGACGCCCCAACGGTCAGGGGCCACAACCATGAGAATGGCCGTGATCACGGCACGGCCGAGGTACGGCACCATCGACTGCCCAGCCTTCGGCAGCAGCTTGCCCAGCCGCTCCTCGATGGGGCGGGACTCGTCGACCAGGATGCCGAGGGCCTCCCGCAGCCGGTCCATGTCGGCACAGATCCTGGCCCCCTGCCGGTGGAGCGGCCAGTGGTGGTTGTTCTTGAACAACAGGAAGCTGCGCAACTCCTCCTCGGTCAGCGTCGCGACCGCGTCGGGGGCGAAGATGGGCTGGTAGCGTGCGATGACCTCCTGCTCACCCCCCGTGACCTCGTCGTGTTCCTTGAGGTTGGTCTCCGCCCACGCCATGACCGCCCGCAACCTCCCGGCGGCCTCCTTTATCTTCACTTCAGTGGACACGGTTCCACGCTCCTCTCAGCACATGCCGCCCGTGTGGCGGCTGCGTGCCGCCGTGCAGCCTATGTTTTTTTGCGCCCAGGAGCTTCCTGAGCGCGTTTGCGTTGTGAGGTCGGGCCCTTTCCTCTCCACCTGCTGCGTCATCAGGACCCGGCGGTCTGGGCGAAGGGTTCGCGGCAACAGGGAGGCTGGAAGGCGAGCCGCATGGCGGCCAGTGCGCTACTCGGTCGTCTTCAGGGCCTGTAATCGAGCGTGGCGGCCAGGTCCTCGGCGGTTGGCAAGACCGTCGAATAGACCATCAGTATGCTCTCGTGGTAAACCTGGGTCGGCCTGCGCGAGATGGCCGGCACCAGGCACTAACTCGAGCCGCAGCACATCCTCAACCGAGGGAATGCCGTCCCGACGCGCTACCTGGATGAGTTGGCGTAGCGCCCACGCCAAGGGACAGCGCGGGAGCAGCGGCGCGAACGTCCAGCGCAACGCTGCGAAGGCGCGCTGGTCGGCGGGGTTACTACTCCTTGGACTCCTCGCCCTCGTCGCGGTATTCGGCCGGACATCCGCCGGCATCGCGGCTTTTGTCCTCGACGCAGGGCGCTACGACAGTGATGGGCAGCCCGGGGGTCCCCAGCAGGATCTCGAATGGCTTCGGGCTGGTGGCCCAGCACTTGCCGTCAGGGTGATACACGCCGATCTTGTACTTGCCGATTGGCAGATCTAGGCCGAAGTTGCCGCTTGTTGTTGTCCGCACGCAGGCGACCTTCGCTCCGCTGTCCCAGTCGTAGAACCAAACTTGCCACTTGTCCTGCGCATTTTGCAGGTTTCCGTTCACTATTGGCATTTCAGGTATTCCTCCCTATTAGTCTCGGCCAACGCCGGCTAGAACCCCGGCATCGGTCCGAGTTCCGTCACGTTCTTGACCCAACGGTCCATCTGGAAGTCGCGGGCGGCCGCCGATGGCGTTACCTCAGTGCTTCGGGCCGCCACTATGTCCAGCACGCCCGCCATATTTCTGGTGCCATCCGGCTGCGGCGTAGATGTCCACCGCAGCGCAGCGACAGTGCGCCCCTCCTCTCGTATCTGGCCACTGCCGTCCATCCTGTCACCCAGCGTGAACGCGCCCGTCTTGCCGTCCGAAGAAGTGAAATCCCACTCCGTCCAGCGCTGTCCCTGCCCACCCATATCGAACTCCTGCTTGACACCCGCCGGCGACGTGAACGTACCCGTAGCGCCGGCCGCGAAGTCGGGCTCGTACCGGCGGGGACTGGGGGGGATCAAAGGGACGTCCAGGTCCAGTTTCGCGCCGTCGGCCAGGTCAAGCTCAAGATGGTCTTGCTCCGGCACTCGCGTCTGGACATAGTCCATCCGCCGACCGTCGGCAAGGGTCGCAGTACCGTCCCAGATTTGCGGAGTGCACGTGGGCGTGCTCGTGTCTGTGCTCAGGACGTAGTCGAGGTGGGTCCCATCCCAATAGGTGTCCCGGCAGGCCTGTGATAGGACTGAGCCGTCTTGGATCGGCGCGTCCCACTCCTGGTTGAAGGTCTTGCCGTCCAGCCAAGTCCGTTCCAAGGCCCCTGACCCGTCCGGACGCATAATACGGTCAAATGCGGAGCAGTCCCCCGACAGCGTCCCCCAGACATGGATGGTGCCGTCGGGCAGCGTCTCCATTTCCCAATCGCCACATGCGGCCAAGTCAACAGCGGCGGCCAGGGGCACGTCGGGATAGAGCAAGCTGAGCCAGCTAGCAACCAGTATCACCGCGCTGAGGTGGTCGGTGGCGGCAGCCTGCACGTCGCCGCCGCGCACATCCTCGGCATCAACGCCTGGGCCCGAACAACCTCCTGCCAATACCAGGACGACCAACAGCCCCGCAATCGTTAGTGCTGCTGTCTTTGGTCTCATCTTGGGTCGCCTCCAGAAGCTCCGCCGGGCTCCACACCCTCTCGCCCAGGCCGCCTCTCCGGCTAGCTCAGAATCTATGTTCGACACCGCCTCGCACTGTCCTGCCACGACCGGGATAAATCTGCCAGAATCCGTAATCCTTGTCGAAGACATTGTCCACGCCGATGAACACCTTGGTATGGATGTTGATCTGCTTCGCGGCCTGGAGATTGACGACATCGTAGGAGTCCAGCCGCACGAGGTTGGCCAGGTCGGCGTACCGCTTGCCGATGTGTACCCACTCAGCACCGAGTCGCCAGCCGCTGCGGTCCAGGTAGTCGAGCCGCAACTGGCCGGTGAGCTTCGGCTGGTAGGGCATCTCCATGCCCCGCATGTCGTCGTTCTCCGTATCGGTATAGCGCAGCCAGATGCCGGCGCTGAGGTTGCGGCCGAGCCGGCGCTCCCACTCGATCTCGCCGCCCTTCATGGTGCCTGAGGCGAGGACTATGCCGACTGTGCCGGCGCTCCAGGCCGGGTCCTCGAGATCAACGAAGAAGGTCTTCAGGTCGCGATAGAAGGCCGAGAGTCGCAACAGCGAGCCGGCCGAGGGCGTCAACTCATACTGCAACTCGTACGACTGGCTGAAACCGCCGGCTCCGAGGTCGAGTGGCGAGAGCCAATCCCGCAACGCCCAATCATAGACGGGCGAGAGCTCCGACACGTCATCGCGCATGACGGGCCGCGTCAGCAGTACAATCGTCCCGTCTTTGCTCACCTCGTGTTGCAGCGAGGCCTCCGGCCGCAACACAGGAGACATGCCCTTGCGCGTCGCCATGCGGCCGCCGAGTCTCAGCTTCGTCTTCTCGCCGAGCCGGGACTTGCGCTGTAGGTAGCAGGTCGCCGCCGGAGTGTCCTCGGTGTCGCGTATGTGCGTCCATCTCACCGGGTTGAGACTCCCTAGCTCGCCCGACACTTCGCGGTCCTCATCGAAGAGAGCCACGCCGCCGGTCCAGGTCGTATCGAGGCCGGAGCGCTTGTCGAGTCGCATCTCGGCAAGCGGCCCCTTCTGTAGAAGCTTGAGGCTGCGGAACGGCTTCGGGTCAGGCAGGAGGCTGTCGGGATTGTAGTCGGCGTGCCAGGAGGGCGAGTAGCCGAGCTTGAGGGTGAGGTCGGTCGCGCGGGAGAGCGGCGTGCGGGCGAAGTATCTCACCTCGACATTCCTGAAATCGCTCTCATAGTCGGCGTCCTCCGGCAGACCCGATGGCAGGAGCATTCCCGGCCGATCCTGCTGGAAGCGGTCCCAAGAAAAGTAGAGCGCTTCGGTCTGGAAGGTGGCTTGCTGCCGGCCCACGATGCCCAGGATGCTGCTCCATTCCCAGTCGGAGTGCTGCCGGTCCCAGTCGTCTTTCTCGTGTGCGGCGGCCACATAGTAGCTGCCGGCCCCACGGCTTTCGCGGCCATCAGTCTTGATGTCGGCGGCGAGACTGCCCACAGTGACGCTCGCCTCAGTCTGCGAATACTGCCGGTTCTCGACCATCGCCGAGGGGTCCGCCACGAGCGCCTGGAACTGGTGCCTGAGGGCATCGCGCGAACGCCCCTCACGCATCTGCACCTCCGCCATCTCCAGGTGCGCCAGGGCATAGCCCTCGTCGAGTTCGATGGCCTCGCGCAGGGCCGCCGCCGCCTTGTTGGTGCGGCCCTGTGCGATATAGACACGCGCCAGATTCGTGTACGCGCGCGCCGACCTCTCGCCCAGCGCAACCGCCCTCTCGCCCTCACGCACCGCCTCGGCGAAGCGGTTCTGCTCGAGATAGACCATGGCGAGGTTGGCGTGAGCCGTGCTCCAGTCGGGGTTGATCTTCAGGGCGGCCTCAAACTCCGCAACGGCATCATCAAACTCGCCGAGCGCCAGATGAACGGCTCCCTTGTTGTTATGCACCGATGCACTCGACGAATCGAGCGCGATGGTGGCCTTCTGCATCGCCATTGCCTGGGCCAGGTTCCCCTGCCGCGCGTACGTGACACCCATTCCCGTGCGCGCACTGACCAGCTTCGGCATCAGTTCGAGCGCCCTCGCGAACGCCTTCTCGGCCCCCGGCAGATCGTTGTAGGCCAGAAAGATCATCCCGAGCGCGCTGTACGCCGGGCCGAGTTGCGGATCGAGTGTCACTGCAAGCTGCGCCTCAGCCAGGCCCGAGGCGAGGTCACCTTCCGCAACACAGATGTCTGAGAGCAGAAGATGTCCGGTCGCCGATTGCGGGTTGATCTCGAGCGCCGTCTGCACCTGCTCGCGCGCGGCGGCGAACTCCCCGACGAAGAAGTGCACCGTCGCCAGACTCTCATGGGCGAGAGCGGAAGTCGGGGCCAGCTCAGCGGCCTGCCGGGCTTTCTGCAGCGCCGCCTCAACTCGACCCTCCGCCAGTTCCACGATAGCAAGCTGCGCGTGAGCCTGGTATGCCCGCGCATCCAGCGAGATGGCACGCTCGAAAGCCGTGCGTGCCGCCCCGGCATCGCCTTCACGCATCGCGATCACGCCGGAGAGCACGTGGGCAAGCGCATTGTCCGGCTTCATTGCCATCGCCTTCGCCAGCGTCTCTTTCGCCCCGGCAATACCCTCCGCAGTGCCGAGATGCGTGAGCGCGGCAGCCTGACCGATCAGCGCGTCCGAGCTGTCAGGTGACAGCTTCGCCGCCGCCGCGAACTCCGCTTCGGCCTCCTGCGGACGCACCTGCGCCAGCAGTGCGAAGCCGAGACGCAGGTGGGCAAGCGGATTGCTCTCTTCGAGTGCCAGCGCGCGCCGGTAGGCAGCCTCTGCCCCGAGCAGGTCGCCGATGTCATGGAGCACATCGCCGGCCGCTATCTGGATGCGCACATCATCGGGAGCAGCCGCCGCTGCAGCCATGGCGGCATCGGCCAGTTGCGCCAGCCGCTCGCGCGTCTCCGCTTCCAGGAAACGCAATTCCCAGCCAAGCTGCAGTGCTTCCACGGATGCCTCCCACTCGATGTATCCGGAGGGGTCCACCTGCATGGGGCGGGATGGTGCGACGCCCGGAGCCGCGGTGCTCTGCTCATTGCGGGCTACGAGCACCTCGCCCAGATCGTTGAAGAACCTGACTTCGCCTTCCAGCACCGTCACCCGCGTCGTGCCATCTTCGCTCACTTCAAAGAGGAATTTCGTGCCCGATGCAGCGGCGACAGCGCCCTCGCTGCCGATGGTGCCGCGTCGCGTCCCGACCAGCCAGACGAAGACGCGGCCGAACACAGCCCAGACGCCTGACACGCCGCGTGGTGCCTGCGCGCCCGCGCGTGCGGGAATGATGACATGGGTCATCGGGCTCAGAGTGATGCGGGCCCCATCTATGGCGATTCTCGCCCAGGCCCTCTGAGACGTTCGGACGTGATCCCCGCCATAGAGACTATGATCCGCCGGCCTGGATATCCTGGCCCAGTTCTTGTTGCCCGCGCGCTGCACCTTGACGGTCCCCGAAGTGGACAGAATGCGCGCCCGAGGCCTGAGCGGCTGACACCAGCCGGGGACGCTCCATGCGGCGGCCACTACGATCATCATGCCGACAACGGCCAGTCTGCGATGGCTCATCTTCTCATGCGCTCCTTCACTACTTGCGAGGGCGGCTCAACAGGCAGCCTGAGTATGAAGGTGGAACCGACCCCCGGTTCGCTGGTGACGTTAATGCTTCCCTCATGTGCCTCCGCAATCCTCCTGACGGA
>JAUWOG010000010.1 GCA_030612305.1 Armatimonadota bacterium
CAATGCAATCCTTGCCGGCGATCCGGCTCCGATTGACATCTACCGAGGCATTGAGTTCTGTATGCCTGGCATCATCGCCAACAAATCCGCCGAGTTGGGTGGCCAGCCGCTCACCATTCCCGACCTCCGCACAGAGCCTTCCACTGGCACGCATTTCTGGGAGGTCGTCGGCCTGCCCGAGGACGAGCCGGCCGGAGTGCCATACAAGACTGAGTAGTCCGTCTCCTGCTCACAGACACCAAACGGGGAAGGCCTCTTGAGAGAGGCCTTCCCCGCTGCTATGTTACGGTTTCATTCCCCGGCGACTTCGGGGCTTTGCTATTGGCCGGTCACCGCCATTGCCGGCGCTTCCATCGCCTCCAACTCCGCATATTGCTCGGTGCGCTTCACGAGGTCAAGCAACTGCCCGGCCGAAATCGGCTTGATGGCGTACCTGATAGGGCCTGAGTGTCTCACCCTGTGTATGTCTATCCGCTCGGTTTCCGCGGTGAAGATGATGACCGGGATTCTACTGTACTCCGGCTCCACCTGCAGCCAGTTAAGCATCTCATAGCCGTCCATCTTCGGCAACACGATGTCGAGGACGATGAGGTCCGGGGTTTCCTCCCTGATGCACTTCAAGCCCTCAACGCCGTCCCTGGCTTTGGCCACTTCATAGCCCGCGCGCATCAGGTTGACTTCCAGAAAACGCTGGATCGGCCGGGCATTTTCTACGATCAATACCTTCTTCGCCATCCGACTTCCCCCTGCCAACGGTCGCTCTTCGTCAATCAGGATAGCAGATATCTCCACCTGCTGTTGTCGCTTCTCGCGTCTGCCCATCTGTGCTGCTTGGGGCTCGCAGAGCATCGTCGCGTTCTGTATTACGGATTGGCTGTCCCTCAGTCGTCCTCGTCCAGCCACGGCCCCGGACCGACATCCCAGTCGCCTCGGCCAATCGCCAGCAGATCGGTGGTCACGGTAATGTACTCGTAGCGTTTCAGGATCGTCCTCTTCTGCGTCAAGCGAGCCTCGACGACAACCTCGCCCTCATGCACACTCACCCAGGTGTATAGCCGCCCGTCCTTATAGCCTACCGATACCGTGAACCGCGTGCCTCGCACCGCCGCCACCGACGCCGGTGTCGCAACCTCAAACTTACTGCCGGGCACGACATTGACGTCAAGCCATCCGGGCTGGTTGGCAGGCACATAGATGACACTGTGGAGGCCCTCATCGGTGGACGCCGACGTGATGACGACAACTCCGAGGCCTTCGCTGATATCTACGCGGCTGCCATCTGCGAAGGTCAGGACGCCTCCGACAACCTCATCGCCCGCATGGACCTCCACGCCGTCGTGCAGGATGGTCCCGGCAGCCCCCACGTCGCCGTTGCCCTTCCCGCAGATGATTGCCGTCTTGTTTCCTCTCTGGTGTCGCGGACACCCGACGAGAAATTCGCCTGCCTTCGCCGAGTGGTAGCGCCCGAGGAAGAATGCACTGTAGCTGTCAGTCCGACTACGGTCGTTGGGGCACACGAACACACTCGGACTGCCTATGTAGGAGCCCAACGACACGGGGAGTCTGCTCATCGGCGGACCGTGGTGGTCCTGGTGGTAGAGTTGCGCCGCGACGCTGATCTGGTAGAGGTTGTTGGCACAGGTCGCTACCCTGGCCGCCTCCCGGGCGTTGGCAAAAACGGGGAAGATAATCGCCGTCAATACGGCGATGATACCTACTACGACGAGCAACTCACTGAGCGTAAAGCCTCCAGCCCGCCCCTTGCTTTGCATTTGCCGTTCCCCCCATACAAAAGGCATACACTGTCTCCAACTGCCTTCCCGTCAGTTGCTCTGTCGTCGCCTCCACAATTGCGAGTGCATCTCGCCGAACTGCTGATGAGTAGCACTATACTCTACTTCGGCCTTACGCAACTTTTCCTAAACCCACGCTCAAATCATATTCAAGATGACGCAATCGCACAGCCCCCATCAACCCTCCTCCTGTCTCAGCAAATGACATGGGGAGCCCCTTCATCATCCGGGGCTCCCCTCTTTCTGCCGGCGACCATCGCACTGCCCAGGCTGGCTAGTGACTCATCACGCAAGTAGGGCTATAGTCTGCTCCGATTCATTGATAGCTGGTTGCGCTTTGGTTCGGGTAGCACACGCAATTCGCGCGCGCCCTCCGGACCGAGTCCGATCGTGCTATTGCTTCGATGCAAATCAACCGAAAAAAAGCCCGGCGGAAGACGAAAAACGATCGGTTCCCACAAGAAAAAACTCACCTGGCTATCCTCAACAAGATAGATATCCGCCGCGTGGAGTTTGCGAAGCAAACTCCAAGGGGATGCGCAGCATCCCCCGTTTGACCCCTGCAGTCAAGCCGTTTGACCCCTACAGTCAAGCCAAAATCGGTATAGCGAATCGCCGCAAACTTATCCAAAATCAGATTTGACCCCTGCAGCCTCCGGCCCGATTCGCCCCAAATGAGCCGAAATCACCCCGAATCAGCGTTGACCCCCACACTCCAGTTGAACTTTTCGTGAGGATTCTGTGTAATCGAGTGACCATTCTGCGGCTAATTCTACAAATAGGCCCGAAAAACGGCCTGTTCCCTACACTCGGGATGAACATTCCGCGTCCATTTACATAGTGCAGTAAGCAATATCCGGTTCTATTCTATTCCGTCACGAATTTGCCCCGAATGGGGGTTCACAATTCTGCCAACAAATCAGGCGGCACAAATGGGACACTATCACTAGAGGTCGAGTTCCACCCACGCCCCGTCATTCTTGCTGCTCTCGATGGATGCCGTCATGAAGGCCACCATCTCGAGCGTCACCTGCGGGTCAATCGGCACCTCGCCGGTCTCGAACATCTGCACAATCTGCTTCAGCAGTTCCCGGTAGATGTACTGCGTCGAGATCCCCGACTGCCTGATCGAGTTCTCACCCCACACCGTGAAGCCGTACGAGTGCGCGCCCGGCGGACGTGTGCCGCGCATCACTCCCAGCCGACCATCTCCCCATATCCCGTTGACGACTTCGCCGCCCTCCGTGTACGCGCATGACACCTTCTCGCAGCCCTTGTCCATCAGCGTGTAGAGTATCTCCACCCCGTGGATGCCGTAGTTGAAAAGGCCCGGGTTCAGCTCATGCTCGGATGCGGGTGAATAGGCGTTGGCGCCGATGATCCGGCCCACCTCATCATCACTCAGTACGCCCTGGACTTCCGGGCAGAAGCGCAGCGATGACGACGAGAACGTCGGCACATTATTCTCATCCGCCAGCCGCAGGATCTCCTTGGCGTTGTCCAGGCTCACCTCGAACGGCTTGTCAATATAGCAGGGAATGCCGGCCTCCAGGAACGGGCGCGCGTGGTCCAGATGCACGCTCCCTTCATTCGCCTCCACGCACACGGCATCCACCATTCCGATGAGGTCCTCCGGCTTCTCAACGACCTCTATCCCATATTCCACAAGCTGCTCGGTGTACTCCGGCACCCGCTCCGGCGAGTGCCTTGACTCTCCCGGGTAGCCTGCGACCACCTGAGCACCATCTACCCACTGGTCCTCTTCGATGTCAATGTGATTCATCCGCTTGGTGAATTGCACGACGTGCGAAGTATCCCAATCCACGATTCCTACTTTGATCATCAGAAACCCTCCTGAGTATTCTCACACAGTATCACTATACTTTCCCTGCCGCCGGGCAGCTACCTGCCTGCGACGTGGAGAATTGGCGGTCAATGTTCGCGCCCCCGCCTCGTCGTGTCTCAGTCCATGTACTTCCGACACTGCCCCACGAGGTCGAGGCAGTACTCAATCAGGCAGGTCACATCTGAGCCGATGTTGACGAAGCGGTAGCCCATCTCCACAATCTCCTCTACCGTATCCAGCGTAGCCACCGTCCCGGCGAACTTGCCATATTTCAGCGCGGCTTCGACGACTCGTTCCCGCGCATCCAAGAGCTGCGGATGCTCCCACTGCCCCGGAACACCGATGCCGTGACTGAAGTCACCCGGGCCGAAGAAGAGCACATCATAGCCTTCCACGGCGGCTATCTCATCGAGTTCCTCCATCGGCTCCGGGTCCTCGATCTGGAGGATGAGGAACCGCCGCTCATTGGCCTGTCGCAGGTACTCGACGAACTCGATAGCGCAGTAGGCACCGTCGGCATTTCCTCCGTCCACCGGGCGGCGACCGAGCGGCTGGAACCGCGTCATCCGCACGACCTCGGCGGCGTCCTCTGCGCTCATCACGTGTGGCACCATGATCCCCGCTGCATCCAGCTCCAGCGGCCTCACATAGTCACTGTAGCTCCCTCTGGGCACTCGCACCATCAGGTCACAGTCATGCGCCTTGGCGGCCCACACCTGCTGCTCGATTGCGCTGAGGTCATTGCCCACGTGCTCCATGCACGTCCACACGCAATCAAAGCCGGCCCGTGCTGCGATCTCGACGCTGCGGGCGTCGGCCAGATTCGTCTTGTAGCTGATGGCGGTGCCGCCGGCGCGCAGCTTGCTCAGCACTCTACTCGGTCGCATCTCCATTTCGAGCATCTCTCCCATCTTTACCTCTGGTCTGATCCTCTTTGTCGCGCAGGTCGGGTTTCATGAGGGCGCGTATCGCCCCGCGGATGGTTCAGTATTCGACTTCCGGCGGCTCGGTTACCTGGCTTGCCGGGTGCCAAGCCGGCGCCGCACGCGAGACGGTCATCAGATAGACCTCGGCTGCTCCAGCCGCCTTCAGCGCGCGTGCGGCATCCATCCCCGTCGCGCCGGTCGTATAGACATCATCCACCAGCAGCAGCCGCTTGTCTCTGATCCTGTCCTTCTCATCCACCGAAAAGGCATTCTTCACATTTTCCCGCCGCTGTCGTGGTGTGAGCCCGATCTGCGGCAGTGTCGGCTTGTGGCGCACCATGCACTCTGCCCACACTGCTTTTTCCATCGCTTCCCCCAGATGGTGAGCGAGCAGCCCGGCCTGGTCGAAGCCGCGCCAGCGCTTCCGGTCTGGGTGCAGAGGCACGGGCACGACTGCATCCACATCCCCCAGCGGCAGGGGCCATGACTTATCAGCCTCCGCCACCACGCGTTCGGCGAGCAGACGCGCCAGGAACAGCGCGAGCGACGTCCGCCCGCGGAACTTATAAGTAATGATGACTTTGCGCAGGTGCCCCGTATGCAGCCCGACCGCGCGAGCCCCATCGAAGCTTGGCGCATTCGACCGGCACGACTCACAGAGCGGCGGCGGCTGGGCCACGTTCGGATCGAACGGCGTCCCGCAATGAGCGCAGTATGGCTCCTCGACCAGCAGCACCTGCTGGATGCACTTGGAGCACAAGCCCAACTCCCCGACCTCGCCGCATACCTCGCACGCGGGCGGAAAGACCAAATCAAGGATTTCCCGCACAGCCTTCCCGATCCTCATAATCCGACATGCACCTTCACAATCCACAACGAGGATTCCTCCTCGGACACCTCAGCTATTGCTAGAAACCGTCTTACGCCTTATCATTGAGGGACAGGTTTTACTTTGGAGGTACTGGATCATGCACAGGCTCTTGAGGCTGCTTCTGATTCCCCTGGCCGTCTTTGTCAGCGTTCTCGGCGCACCCGCCGCCCAGGTCGAAATTCTCCCCAACGGCCTCACTCTCGCCGTCGAGGAGAATCACAGCTCACCCGTCGTCGCGGTCCGGTTCTATGTCAAGATCGGCAGCGTCTATGAGGGCGACTACCTTGGCGGGGGCATCAGTCACTTTATCGAGCATTGCGTGAGTGAAGGCACACCCACGCGCACAAAACAGCAGATTGATGACTTGGTTGAGAGTATGGGCAATAAGGCCAACGCATACACGAGCAGCGCTCACACATGCTATTACATCACGACCTCCGGCAAGTACCTCAACCAGGCCGCCGAACTGATCGCCGACTACGTATTCCACGCGGACTTCCCACTCGACGCCGTCAAGACCCAACGCGGTATCATCCTCCGCGAGATCGCCATGGGCGACGATGATCCCGGCCGCCGCATCTGGAATCTCTTCACCGCAACCGTCTTTCAGTCACATCCGGCCAGGTATCGCATCATCGGATACGAAAGCCAGTTCAATCTGCTACAGCGAGCAGACCTGGTCGCCTTCCACGCCGCCACATATACGCCCGACAACGTCGTCGTCGTGGTGGCGGGGGATTTCGACGGTGGGGAGGTCATGACCGAGCTCAGAGAGCTCTTGGCAAAGGAGCCGAAGGCCGCTGTCAGGCGGGCGGTACTGCCGAATGAACTCGAGCAGACTGCGCCGCGACGCCGCGTCGAGAATGATGGGAGCCTCCACCGCACGTATCTCTTCGCCGGCTGGCCGACCGTGGATCTCTTCAGCCCTGATCTCTACGCCCTCGATGTCGCCGCATTCATTCTCGGCCACGGCGAGAGCAGCCGCCTCAACGCCAGGCTGCGAGATGAGCTTGGCATCGTGGACGCCATCAGCGCATTCTCCTATACACCGACCTACGACGCGGGCGTATTCGGTATCAGAGCCGTCCTTGACCCCGCCAATCTGAAGGTCACCGAAGATACCATCGCCGCCGAAGTCGCGCGTCTGGGGTCACAACCCGTTGAGCCCGCTGAACTCCACAAAGCGCTCACGCAGAAAGCGGCCGAGGTCATCTACGCTCAGGAGACCATCGAGGGCCGCGCTTCCGTCCTGGGGAATGATCTGCTCACCTCCGGCAATCCCGACTTCAGCGCGATTTATGTTGAGAATATCCGCAAGGTCACGGCTGCGGATGTAAGCCGTGTTGCGCTTGAGTACTTCCGCCCCGAGAAGCTCAATACGGCCGTTCTCGGCCCCCCTGCGGTCGCCGCTGACACACACGTCAAACCTCCAGCGGACGCCGGCCCTTCGGCTCGCATCATCAGTCACCGGCTTGACAACGGCATGTTGCTTCTGGTCCAGGAGGCCCATCACAGCCCCACTGTCTCGATGCTGGCTGCCTTCAGGGGGGGAGTCCGCTACGAGACCGAAGAGACCAACGGGCTGAGCAACCTGACCGCCGCCATGCTCACACGCGGCACCAAGAACCGAACGTATGAGCAGATCTCGACGTCTATAGATGCGATGGCCGCGGTGCTGGCTCCGTTCTCCGGCCGCAACACCTTCGGTCTTGAGGCGCAATGCACCAGCGATACGTTCCCGTCGGTGCTCGAGATATTCGCCGACTGCATCATCAATCCCGTTTTCCCCGCCGATCAGCTCAAGCGCCAGCGCCAGCTTGCGCTGGCCGCCATCCAGGCGCGCGAGGATAGCGTGGACGCAGTCGCGTTCGACCTGCTGGCCGCCAACGTGTACAAGGCACACCCCTACCGGATGCCCCGCATTGGCACTCAGGCAACGGTGACCTCCTTGACCCGTCGCCAGCTTGTGGATTTCTATAGCCGGTACGCCCGGCCCAACGGAATGGTCCTTGCCGTTCTCGGAGACGTACGAGCCGACGAGGTCATCAAACAGGTCGAGACACGGTTCAGCGATTTGGAGATAGGCGAGATCATGCCGCCCCCGATCGCACGCGAACCCGCTCACACACAGGCAACTACGAAGACCATCAAGCGCGAGCAGCAGCAGGCAATCGTCACTTACGGCTTCCTTGGCCCGACGATCGCAGCTGACAACCGCTACATTCTCGATGTCATGGCCGCCGCACTTGCCGGCATGGGCATGCCCGGCGGCAGGCTCCACGACGCCCTGCGCGGGGCCGGATTGGTTTACGCAACCTGGGGCTACTCCATGCCCGGCATTGAGACCGGACATTTCGTCATCTACGCCGGCACCCGTCCGGACGCGGTCGAGCAGGTGAAGACTACGATCGAGGAAGTGCTCTCCAGGATGGCCACGGACGAGCCCGACGCCGAGGAGCTGGCACGCGCCAGGAGCATGGCGATCTCAGCTCAACAGCTTGCGCTGCAGGCGAATCTCGACCGCGCTCAGACCATTGTCCTCGACCAGTTGTACGGGCTCGGATTTGACAACTACACGCGCTATGCCGACAATATCGAAACGGTCACGGCTGAGGAGGTCCGCAATTGCGCACGGAATCTGTTCGACCTCAGCCGCGCAACCATCACAATGACCCAGCCTGAGTAGCTGAAGAGAGAGGGCTGTCTGCAAGTGGATACGACCCACACTGACCACGAGTTCGTACGTTCTGTCATCCCTGGACAGATCGCGTCCGTGACAGGCCGCATCAGGAAGGCCGAAGTGGATGCGCTCGTCGAGGCGATTCTCGAAGCGGAGACCATATTCGTCGCCGGTACCGGCCGCAGTCTGCTCATGCTGAGCGCCTTCGCCATGCGCCTGGTTCATCTGGGCCTTCACGCCTTTGTCGTCGGAGAGACCAGCACGCCGGCCATAGATGCTGACGATCTGCTCATCGCCGGCAGTGGCTCGGCAGTGACGAGAACGACCCTGGCGATGGTGGAAGCCGCACGCGAACGCGGCGCCAGAGTCTGCACCATCACTGCCAATCCTGACGGGCCGATCCCGCAGGCCAGCAATTTCATCATTGAGATCCCCTGGCCGCTTACCAAGATCAGCAATGGCGAACTGATGCCACAGCCGCCCGGTTCTCTCTTCGAGCAATGCCTCCTCGTCCTCGGCGAGCACATGATCATGCGCCTCATGGACGAACTCGGCACCACGTCTCAGGAGATGCGAGCCCGTCACACCAAGCTCGAATAGCCTCACCATCGCCTATTATTGCCGCGATTGTCGTGATCGCGTCTGTCGGGCTTTGTGCGGACGGAGAGCGCCCGCCGCCCGTCAATGGCGTTTGTTGTCTTGCCGTTGCAGGGGCACACCCCGCCCCCTCTGTCAATCGAGACCGGAGGTGATGAGATTGCTGCTAAAACAAATCTACCAGGACATCCACGCGGCAAAGGAGCGCGACCCGGCCGCCCGCAGCACTCTTGAGATACTCCTGTGCTACTCCGGACTCCATGCCATCATCGCCCATCGCATCAATCATCGCCTCTGGAGAGCCGGCTTCCGCCTCCTGGCCCGTCTCAATTCCCAGGTCACCAAGTTCTTCACCGGTGTTGAGATCCACCCCGGAGCCAGAATCGGGAGCCGTTTTTTCATTGACCACGGGGCAGGGACGGTCATCGGCGAGACCTCCGAGATCGCCGACGGCTGCACGCTCTTTCAGGGCGTCACACTCGGCGGAACCGGCAAGGAGGCCGGCAAGCGCCACCCGACGCTCTGCGAGGACGTAACCGTCGGCGCTCACGCACAGATCATCGGCTCATTCGCCATCGGCCGCGGGTCCGTCATCGGGGCTGGGGCCGTCGTGCTGGATCCCGTCCCGGAGTATACCACTGTCATCGGTCACAAGGCATTCGTGCTTCGCCGCAAAGGCAAGCGCGTCTATGACTTTCGCCATGACCGCTTGGCACGGGGCCTGGACCCGATGGACACGTACGAAAGTCGCCTTGAACAGATCGAGAAGCACCTCAATCTGCCCGATGTCAGCCCCGCCTCCGTGCCTCAGCCTTCCCCAGAGGCATCCGCTGACGCAACTGAGCCATCAACTCCGCTGCCCGCTGAACACGACGGCCAATCACATACACAGGCACTGATACAACAATGGATGCGGCAAAGAAACAGAACCTGACTAGATGGCTTTCCATAGCCCTGCTGGCAATCTCCCTGCTCATTGTCACAGGCGGGATGATTCTCGCGTTGAGTGCGAGGGCCTTCGCGAAGGGCGACCAGATCGCTCAGGGCGTCTCCATCGCCGGTGTTGACGTCAGCCGCCTCTCTGCGCCCGAGGCGATCGAGTTGATGCAGACGCGCTGGGTGCCCACGCTCCCCAAGCAGATTAGACTCACCTACGCTGGAACAGCCGCACAGGACGACGCCACCGGGCGCCCGGACACACCGGACAGCCCGCCGGCTGCTGAGCCTTCCGAGGCGGCTGAGGACGAGGATTGTGTCTCCCTGTCTCCACAGCAACTGGGGGCCGAGCTGCAGCTTGAGCGGGCCGTCCAACACGCCTACAATATCGGCCGGCAGGGCAACGTCTGGCAGCAGACCATCACACTCCTGCGCCTCCGCCAGAACGGCCTTGATGTCCCCGTCACCCGCGATGTTGACCATTCCCTGCTCCGCACTGCTCTCCTCGATCTCGAGAGCACGATAAACCGCGAGCCCAGAGACGCCCTCGTCGAGGTCGAAGGGGATGATGTCCAGATCGTGCCCGGCGAGATCGGCAGGGCACTCGACATTGACGCCAGCCACGCGCTACTGGCTACCGCCTTGAGAAACCCCCGCATCACTAACCTTGATTTGGTCGTCGAGACTGAGAAGCCCTCAATAACCGAAGAGATGCTGGCGCACCTCAACACGGTACTCGCCGCCTATAGCACGCCTTTCAACCCCGGCAAGGTCCAGCGCACGCACAATCTCACGCTCGCCATAGGCATCGTCAACAAGACCGTCGTCAAGCCCGGACAGACGATATCCCTCGACGAAGCTATCGGCCCGCGTTCGACCGAACATGGCTACAAGCCGGCCCCGATCTTCCTCAAGGGCGAGGTCGTGCCCTCTATCGCCGGCGGTGTCTGCCAGGTGGCGACTACCATCTACAACGTGGCGCTGCTGGCCAATCTGAAGATCAACGAGCGCCACCACCACTCGCGACCTGTTGATTATGCCCCCTCCGGAAGAGACGCAACACTCTACGGCGGGCAGCTTGACCTCAAGTTCACCAACAGCCTCAAACACCCCATACTGCTCCTCGGATACACCGAGTCCGCGCGCCTCCACGCCAAAATCATCGGCAGCAAGGAAGACGACTGCGACGTCGAACTCGTCCGCAGTGGCATCTCAACTATCCCCTTCACAGAGAAAGAGCAGCCCGATCCCGAGCTCGAAGAAGGCAAGAAGGAAGTCGAGAAGAAAGCACGCAATGGCACGCGCGTAACACTCACTCACATAGTCAGGAAGGATGGCAAGGAGATTGAGCGCCGTGTCCTCCACACCGACGTCTACGCGCCGCAAACCAAGATAATCCGCATCGGTACCAAGCCACCGGAGGAACCCGAGGAGCCCGAACAGGCGACCATTGATACGGAGCCGCCTCCGAGTCCGGGCGTACCTGGTATCATTGATCCGAACGCAACACCCCCCAGCCTGGGCGAGCCGCCGGCTACTCCCACCGACGAAGGTGGCAACTGATGAAAGCAGCCTTCATGTTCGCACCCGACGACATGCGCGTCATCGAGACTGAGACGCCCGTGCCGGGTCCGGGGGAGGTCCTCCTCGCCGTCCGTGCAGTCGCCATCTGCGCCTCAGACATCCACATCTTCGCGGACGGCCACAGCAGCGGCACATATCCGTCCGGCCCTCTCATCCTGGGCCATGAGTTCTCCGGTGATGTCGCGCAGCTCGGCGCTGATGTCACCGGCTTCTCCATCGGAGACCGCGTCGCGTGCGAGCCGAGTTGGCACTGCGGCCTCTGCGACATGTGCCGATCCGGCCTCGCCAATCTCTGCCGCAATGTCATATTCCCGAGTTTCCCCGACAGCCCCGGCGCGATGGCCGACTACATTGCCGTCCCCGCCTCATCGCTCTGCAAGCTTCCCGACAGCGTGACCTATGAAGCCGGCGCGCTCGTCGAGCCTCTCGGTGTAGGCCTCCATGCCGTCCGTCTATCGGGATTGCAGGCGGGCCAGGACGTGGCCGTGCTCGGAGCCGGCGCTATCGGCGTAGCCACTGTGGATTGCTGCAGGATGTTCGGCGCGGGGCAGATATATGTCGCCGAGCCACTCCCCGGCAGGCGCGACTTCCCCGCGAAACTCGGAGCGCAGGTCTGTGCCTCGGCAGCGGAACTCCAGGCCCTCTTCGAGGCCGACGACTCTCATCCCTCGCTGGCCTTCGAGGCTTCCGGCGGCGCGACAGCCTTCGCCGAGACCATGCCTCTGGTACGTGCCGGCGGCACCGCCGTCATCATCGGCATACCCGAACCTGATGAGCAGGTTTTCTCCGCGCGTGTACCACGCCGCAAGGAACTGACCGTCCAATTCTCCCGCCGGTCCCGCGACACACTCGATGACTGCGTGAGCATGGTCGCCGAGAGCAAGGTCCATGTCGCGGATTACCCGACGCGCAAGTTCCCACTTGACCGAGCTCCCGAGGCGATGCAGGCGGCGATGGCAAGAGAGGGCGACACGATCCGCGCCATCGTCACCCCCTGAGCGAGACCTCGTTCCTACTCACGCAATCAGTGCCTCGGCTGCAAGGGCCTCTTCGCCACCTGCTGTTGCGCATCCATTCGCAGCCGGTGATGCTCTCACACTCCGGTCCGGGAGCAGAGTAGTCTGCCGGCAGCCGTGGAGACAAATACGAAAGACCGCCACTTCCGTGTGGCGGCCATAGATTTACGGCTAATTGGGCGTCAGCAGGTCTCTACGTGGCTTCGAGTAGCTTGCGCGCGACCTCCCGACTGTCCACTTTGTAATCGCCAGAGGCGATTTGGGCTTTGAGTGCTTCGACACGCTCCTGCCTGACGGCAGGCACATCGCTGATGGCCTGGTGAGCCAGTTGCATGTCCAGTGCTCTCTGGCTGAGCGCTACCTGGTCGGACCGCAGTGCATCGGTAGCGCCGGCCAAGCCCTGCGTTCCGGACACACCAGCACGTTCAGTCCGGCTCACCAGTTGGCTGTTAACCGGCTGTGGGCTGGTTGGGTCAATCTTCACGTTTTGTGCCTCCTCTCCAAACCTCAGAACTCTCCCACCACATGCTTCATACCCATTATCGGCCACTCAGGCGATAACCTTGAGGGCAATAACAGCAGGTGGCTCAAGATTTCTTCAACTGGCCTGCTGGACGACGCTGAGGCATGGACCCGGACAGCGGCATCATCTCCATCCCTCTGCGCTGCCGGTTGAGGCACCGCAGACACGCCGTCACAGGGCTGGAAGTGTACCCGGCACAGTGGCCAATGTCAACGGTTTGTGTGCTCCTGGCGGCTCCGAAGATGGCGCGAAGCAGATATCGCCTACACTAGTCCGGCTGCCTGCCGGTGCGCTTGACCCAGCCTTCAATGATGTGCTGCCGGGCGCGGCCAACGCCAAGACTGCCTGCCGGCACGTCTGACGTGATTACCGAGCCGGCGCCGACGTAGGCTCCGCACCCGATCCTCACCGGCGCTACCAGTATCGTATCACTGCCGATGAAGGCACCGTCCTCGATGACGGTGTGGTTGTGTTGCTTGCCGTCGTAGTTGCATGTGATGGTGCCGGCGCCGATGTTCACGCCCGCACCACAGATCGTGTCGCCGAGATAGCTGGAATGGACTGCCTTGCTGCCCTCGCCTATTTCGGAGCGGTTGACTTCGGCCTGGCCGATGACTGCGCGCGACTTGATGAGTGAATTGCCCCTGATGTTGGCGAAGGGGCCGATCTGCACTTCATCCTCGAGCCGGCTGTCAACCACTGAGGCGCAGTGTCGCAGCAGACAGCCGTCGCCGATGGTAGAGTTGCGGATGAGGACATTGCCGCCGATCTCACAGCCTGAGCCGATGCTGCTTTCGCCCAGTATCTGGGCCCCCGGCAAGATGACGGTGTCGGGGCCGATGCTGACACCGTCGTCCACGTAGGTGTTGCCCGGGTCTATCATGGTCACACCCGCCAGCATCAGTCTCTGTCGCGTGCGGTCACGGCATATCTTCTCGGCCGCAGCCAGTTGTACGCGGTCATTGATGCCCATCACTTCGTCGGGGTCGTCGGCGACTACGGCTGCCACCGTCATACCTTGCCGGCGGAAGTAGGCGAGCGTGTCGGGAAGGTAGTACTCGCCCTGCAGGTTGTCGTTCTCCAAGTGTGTCAGCGCGTCGAAAAGCTCCTGTGCGCGGAAGCAGAATATGCCTGTATTGATTTCTCTTATCTGCCGAGTCGCCTCATCGGCGTCCTTGTGCTCGACGACTTCACGCACCAGGCCGTCATCGTCTCTGACTACGCGACCATAGCCGCCGGCATCGGGCATGATGGTCGTGAGCATGGTCGCCGTCGCCTCCAAACGCCTGTGCTCAGAGATGAGACGCTGCAGAGTCTCGACACGCACCAGTGGAATATCCGCGCATGTAATGACTATGTCGCCATCGAAGCCCTCGTACATCTCTCTGGCACAGTCGGCGGCATGTCCAGTGCCAAGCTGAG
>JAUWOG010000038.1 GCA_030612305.1 Armatimonadota bacterium
GAATCCGAATGGAGAGAAGGGCGGCGGCGCTCGTGCGAAGCCGGATGCGCCTGATGCGGCCGGCGGCGCTGCCATGCTCGGGGAGGGCTGGAAAGTCCGGCCCTGCATCACGCTCCCACCCGAAGAGACCGTGACACTTGCCGATATTACCGGCTCCGGCGTCATCCAGCACATCTGGATTACGGTCAGAGAGCTCGCCTACCGCGACTGCATCCTGCGCATCTACTGGGACGGGGAAGAGACGCCCTCCGTGGAGGTACCGCTGGGCGACTTCTTCTGCTGCGGTCATTCGCTGCGCACGAAGGTCAACTCCCTGCCGGTGGCGGTGAACCCCTCCGGCGGGATGAACAGCTATTGGCCGATGCCGTTCCGCAACGGGGCCAGAATTACCATCGAGAACCAGCGCTGGGAGGAAATCTCCGGATTCTTCTACCAGATAACGTGGGCGGAGACCGACGTATCCGATGATGCAGCCTACCTTCATGCTCAGTGGCGGCGAGCGGTGGGAACTCGGGAGTGCCCTGACCACGTTATCCTAGACGGGATAAAGGGGAAGGGCCAATATGTCGGCACCTACCTGGCCTGGGTGCAGTTCTCCGACGGATGGTGGGGCGAGGGCGAGATCAAGTTCTATATTGACGGCGACGAGAAATACCCGACCATCTGCGGCACCGGCACTGAGGACTACTTCGGCGGCGCGTGGGGTTTCGGCGATACCTTCTCGACTGCTTTCCTGGGCTATCCGCTCTGGCAGAAAGAGGAGGCCAAGGTCCCGAAGCACGGCCTCTACCGCTGGCACATCATGGACCCGATCCGCTTTGATGAGGACCTGCGGGTGACGATGCAGGAGCTGGGCTGGTGGCCGAACGGGTGCTACGAACCGCTGACTGACGACATCTCCTCGGTCGGCTACTGGTACCAGATGGAGCCACACGCGGAGTTCCCGCAGATGCTGCCGGTGCATGAACGCTGGAGCCGCTGATATCGTCTATGATGCACGCTTGAAAAACCTGTCGCATCGGTATATGACTGGAGACGCCTTACTTATTCGGAGGTCACAGATTTGCGGTGGCGCAATGGTGCAGGCTTTACCCTTATCGAGCTTCTGGTAGTAATTGCGATCATAGCGATCCTGGCGGCGATACTATTCCCGGTCTTCGCCCGCGCCAGAGAGAAGGCCCGGCAGACCTCGTGTCTGTCTAACGTCAAGGAGATAAACCTGGCGGTGCAGATGTATGCCCAGGACTACGATGACGTCATGGTACTTCACGTCACCGACCCCTATGGGGACATCAGTATCTGGCCGCAGCACATCTATCCGTACCTGAAGAACAGCCAGATTCTCACCTGTCCCAGCGAGGCAGGCAATGGCTGGGACGGCGGGCATGATACCTCATTCGGCTATGGGATAAACTACTGGCTGGCCGGTTACGACCTTGGCACCGTGAAGCTCGCCGATATCAAGAAACCGGCCGCGACCATCTTGTTGGCGGATGACAACTACTATGTGCTTACCCCTTCGTGCTTTCTTGCCATATATCCGAACGACCCGTACTGCGGTGTAGATGGCATTGCTCGGCTGCCGGCGCGGCATAACCGAGGCGACAACTTTGCATTCGTGGACGGCCACGCCAAGTGGATGCACCGCACTGTAGTGGAGGGCGACACCGGCTTCTATGAGGCCTCGAAGTACTGGTGGGGGCGCTAGCTACTTGCGCCTGATGGGAAGGGGCTCACCGCCGGTCGCAGCGCTGGTCTCATCGCACCTTTGCGCCGCCAGTTAAAATGGGAGGTATTGTGATGAGAAAAGGATTCACACTTATCGAGCTGCTTGTGGTGATCGCGATAATCGCGATCCTGGCAGCGATACTCTTCCCGGTCTTCGCCCGGGCCCGCGAGAAGGCGCGCGCAATCTCGTGCCTGAGCAACCTGAAGCAGCTTGGCCTCGCCTCATTGATGTACGCGCAGGACTACGATGAAATGTACCTTCCGCACTGCCACCGGCCGATCATGAGCCAACCGCCGACACGTTACTGGTTTGAGATAATTCAGCCCTATATCAAGAACAGGCAGCTAATGTGGTGTCCGTCCTGGCAGCCGCCGCCGGGCACGCTCGACCGCTATATGGGCGGCTACGGCAATATCTGCTCCGGCTTCACCACTGACCCGAGCAATCCCAACTGGACGGGAGTCCCGTGGTATGGTAGTACTGCCTCCATCCACCATCCCTCCCGGCAGATAGAGTTCGGCGAGACGACGAGACTCTTTTGCCGAGTCTGTCCCCGCCACCACACGCAGCAGCCGGGCAGCCCGCCGCCACATCATGTGGCGGCGCGGCACAACGCCGGCGCCAACTACAACTTCTTTGACGGTCACGCCAAGTGGCTTAAGTATGATCAGACGGTTAGTTCGACCAATATGTGGCGAAATTCTCCTTGAGAAGGCGCAACTGCCCACGGGGGCCGCAACGTGCAAATGGACCCTAGAGTCACCAAGCTTACGATGCTTGCGGTGCTTGCGGTAGGCCTTGGCATCGGGTGCTCTCGGCAGCAGTCCACGGCTGAGGAGGCCAAGCAGACGCCATCGCCCGAGACCAAGGCTCTTCACGGCCAACTGCGGGTGTATGCAGCCAAGCCCTATGCCAGCAGCATGGCTGAGCTGACCGAGATGTTTCGCTCCAAGCATCCGGAGGTTAGCTTCGAGCTACACAGTGGCGATGTACGCCATGTCGTAGCACGGATGTTGGAAGGCGAGCGGCCGGACGTATTACTCAGCAGCGGCGATATCGAAGTGAAGCCGCTTGAGAAAGCCGGCTTGGTCGGCTTGCGGAAGGACTTCTGCTTCATCACACTTGGCATAATCACTCAGAAGCAGAATCCGGCCTCCATAGGTTCCCTCCACGACCTGGCCGCAGACAGCACCCGGGCACTAGCCATCCTGCCCCCTGACACCTCCCTCGGCTACTATGCCATTAACCTCCTCAAGAAGGAAAAGCTCTGGGAGCGGATAGAGCCTAAGGTCATTGTGCCGGACCTGCCCTCGCAGGTGCTGGAGATCGTCGCTGAAGGAAGCGCAGATGCGTGCCTGGCGTACGGTGCAGTGCTGCGCCGCAACGCCGACGACGCGGGCCAAAGCCTGCGGGCCAGGTTGAAGCTTGTTTGCGACCTTACGGCCCAGTATTGCCTGAAGATCCCATGCCCGGCCCTCTCCACCTCTGGCTGCGAACACCCACAATTGGCAGAGGCCTTTATTGACTTCCTCACCATGGACGAGGCCCAGGAAGTACTTGCGCGCTACGGCTTTCTGAGGCTTCGCGATCCTTGCTGTGGGGATGACGTGAATGGCGCACAAAACTAGATCGAGGTGACACTCATGGTAACAACGGCAGCATGGCGTACCGCGGGTCGGCTACTGAGCCTACGCGGTTGGCTAGCTTTGTTGGTCGTGGCTTGTGTCGCAGGGTGTTCTCGCCAGTCTGAGCCGCCTGCGGTTATGCCCGCGCCGGTAACCTCGACGGAACCGGGCAGCCCCGGCGAGCGGGGCATCACACTGGATGTCTGGGTCCCCTGTGCATACACCAGTGTGATGACAGAGCTAATAACTCTGTTTCAACAGCAACACCCTGACATTCAGTTTCGGCAACGTGTTGAGAACGTGGCCGTGCTCGCGCCGCGCATCACCCAGGGGGAGACCCCCGATGTGTTCATGTCCGTCGGGGACATCGAGGTGAGAGATATCAAAGAGGCCGACCGTGTTGACTATAGCATGGATTTCTGCTTCACAACCCTGGGCCTGGTCACGGCAAAAGGGAATCCAGCAGGTATCCATGCCCTCAAGGACCTCGCCCGTGACGCGGTCAAGAAGATAGGCCTCGGCAGCGAGGACATCTCGGCAGGCTACTACGCGCGCAAACTTCTGAAGGAGGCCGGCTTGTGGGAACAGGTCAAAGACAAGGTAGTTGAGGCGACGATGCCAATTCGCCTGCTACAGTGGGCCGGGACCGGGGAGGTTGACGCCTCGCTGGCCTACGGCGCATGTCTGCGGGCCGACAAACACAAGACTTTCGGTGGCGCCAAGCTGCTGGAGATCCTCACCGAAGTTGATGATGAGTTGTGCCTGACCATCCCCTGCCCGGCAATCTCAGTCAAGGGTTGTGCCCATCCGGAAGAGGCTAAGCAATTCATCGAGTTCCTAACCACCGACGAAGCGCAGAAGGTTATCAGCCAGTGCGGCTTTCTCACACTCAGCGAAGCAAAGTGCTACTTGCCTCAGCCCTGACAGATACGGTCGGACAATGAAGCGTCGCGACACCCGCTGCACCCGAAAGGAGAACGACAATGAGAACGCGCAGGGCATTTACACTCATTGAGTTACTGGTCGTCATCGCTATTATAGCGATCTTGGCGGCCATCTTGTTCCCCGTCTTCGCGCGGGCCCGCGAGCAAGCCCGCAGGACCAGTTGCCTATCTAATCTCAAGCAGATCGGCCTCGCCTGCCACATGTACGCTAGTGATTGCGATGAGCTGTTTCCCGTGGACAACCATATCGGTAGCCCTCACCTGCGCTTGCTTGGCCAGATAATGCCATACGTCAAGAACTTCCAGATATTCTACTGCCCCTCCGCTCCGAGAATGGGCATGGCCTACTTGCTTGACACTCCCGCCAACCGCACCGCCGGCAATATCAGCTACTACTACTTCTCCTTCGATCAGCTCCCGAGTACCGCGCCGGCACCGGGCCCACCGGATTATCTCGGTTGGATTGACCGCTTCTTCTACAATCGCAAGTATGGCAATACGACCCGCGTGATGAGCGAGATGTGGGACACGGATTACTGGCTGGCTTGCGACTGGTTCTGCAAACCAGTGTCGTCTGGCAACGGTATGCACGGCGGAAGCTTCGGCTCGATGAACATCCTCTATCTTGACGGTCATGTCAAATACTGGCCCCGGCAGGCGATGGCAAACTTCAAGTAGTTTGTCCGGTAAGTTGGCATCCGCAAGCCCGGCTAGCTGAAAATAGTCATGATGAAACTAACCTGCGCGAAGCTCTCGGGAGGGAGTACTATGAGAATCCGGCGTGCGTCGTTGTGTGCCGTCCTGTTGGTCGCTGCAACCTGCTCATGGGGTCAAGACGCCTACAAGGCCCACTTAATTGAGAAGTACCCCTTTTACAATACCGCTATTGGCCGCTTTGCCCCGGTCTATCCAGCCCTAGCCCGGCAGATAGTCCAGGACTTTGGCATCACCAAGGGTGTTTGTGTAGATGTGGGCGGAGGTTGCGGCACACTGGCTATTGCTCTGGCGAAGATCACCGACCTCAACGTCTATATGCTGGACATTGACCCGTGGGCAGTCCGTCTCTGCAATCTGCTGGTGGACGAAGCCGGTCTGACTGGCAGGATCATTAGCATCGAGGGCGACGCTCAGGACATGTATGTACGCGATAGTTTTGCCGATTTAGTTGTCAGCCGTGGGTCCATCTTCTTCTGGCCTGATCAACTCGCCGGTGTGTTGGAGTGCTACCGTATCCTCAAGCCTGGTGGCGTGGCTTACATTGGAGGCGGATTCTCTCGTATCCTCGATCCGGAAATCCGTACGCCCTTGGCCCAATGGAAACGGCGAGCAACGGAGGAGGGGCGTACCGGAGACTGGCGCCCCATCAACCCAGAACTTGTCCGTCAGGCCAAGGAGGCCGGCATCGCGGAGATACGGCTGGAGCCTGAACCCATCGCCGGTTCGTGGCTCACAATCCGCAAGCCGGCCGGCTCTGCCAACTAATGCTCGCCAACGTCCCCTCATGTCAAGACCACTGAGGTCTTCGATTGCCCTTCGACGACCAAGTTCGACATTGACAGCTTGCTCGGCACCGAAGACAATTTCGTGGCCGTTAGCGTTTCCTAGTACCGAGCTCCTGCGCCTCAAATCCAATTCCCGACGACGGCTGCCAAGACGCTACGGCAGCCGTCTGCATCTCTGCCTCCTCGCCACTGACGCGCGCAGGTATCAGCTCACCTCGCAGCGAACATTCCGCCGACAAGAGGGAGGAACTGCACATGGCCGACATCGTCTGCCTCGGCGAATTGCTGACAGACATGACATCCCAGCAAATTGGAGTACGCCTGCAGCACGCCTTCACCTTCGACAAGAACGCCGGTGGTGCGCCGGCGAATGTCGCGGCGGGATGCGCGAGCCTCGGCGCCTCGGTCGCGATGATCGCCAAGCTCGGCGATGACTCCTTCGGCCGCTTCCTGAGAAACACCCTCCACGACGTGGAGGTGGATACGACCGGCGTAGTCATGACCAAAGACTACGCCACCCAGTTGGCCTTTGTGGCAATTGGCCGCTTCGGCGTCCCCGAGTTCGAGTTCCATGTCAAGACACCCGCTCACGAGCAACTCACCTCCGAAGACATCAACCGCCCGCTCATCGAAGACGCGCTCGTCCTTCACTTCGGCTCCCTTACGCTTGTCAACGAGCCGGCCAGGTCCGCCACACTCACAGCCGTGCAGTGGGCCACCGATGCCGGAGCCGTCATCTCCTTCGATGTCAACTACCGCAAGTCCCTCTGGCCCGACGGTGACAGCGCCTACGAGACGCTTGCCGAAGCAGTCGCCCTCTGTGACATAGTCAAAGTCAATACCGAGGAGCTGGAGTTCATCACCGGCACCGATGACCCGCGTGACGGCCTGAATGCCTTGCTCCGGATGGGACCCGAGCTGGCCTCCGTAACCCTTGGCCCGGAAGGCTGCGCCTTTGCAGCGGAAAGCTATATGGACGAGGTCCCCGGCGTCGAGGTGCCCGTTGTTGACACGACCGGATGCGGCGATGCCTTTGTAGCCGGTACGCTCTCCTGGCTGGTGGGAAGCGATGCTGACATCTCCGACCTCAGCGGCGAGCAGATACTCAAGATGTATCGCTTCGCCAATGCCACTGCCGCGCTCGCCGCCATCGGTTCCGGAGCCATCGCCTCCATGCCCGCCCGAGACGAGGTCATGGACCTCCTCAAGCATCTCGGCCAGTAGCGCTCTCAGCTTCACAGGCCCGACAAAACGCCTCAGTTCACTCCATCGCAAGCCGTTTTGACACCACCCGCACAAGTGAGTATAATCCGTATGTCGCATTGTACAGAACGCCATCCTGCTCACCTGCCGAAGACCGCGGCCGGGTGCGTTGCGGGTCGGCGATTTTTCATAACTGCGAGGCTCACATGATGTATCAGGTAAAGCGCGCGTTGATCAGCGTATCTGACAAGACAGGCGTCGTCGAATTTGCCCGGGCACTGTCCGAGATGGGCATCGAGATCCTCTCCACCGGCGGCACTCGCCGCAAGCTGGACGAAGGCGGCGTGCCCGTCAAAGCCGTCGAAGACTACACCGGATTTCCCGAGATTATGGACCACCGCGTCGTCACCCTCCACCCGAAGGTTCACGGCGGCCTCCTCGCACTGCGTGACAAGCCCAGCCACATGCAGGAGGCCGAAGAACTCGGCATAGATATGATTGACATGGTCGTCGTGAATCTCTACCCCTTCCAGCAGACGGTCGCCAGAGACGGCGTGACCATCGCTGAAGCCGTCGAAAACATTGACATCGGCGGGCCGACGATGCTGCGCTCCGCCGCCAAGAATCACAAGTATGTCACCGTCATCTGCAGCCCCGGCTACTATGACGAAGTCATCGCCGAGATGAAGGCCAATCACGGCGCAGTCTCCGACCAGACACGCCTCCGCCTCGCGCTGGAGACCTTCGCGCACACCGGCCAGTACGATGCGGCGATCGTCAGCTATCTCAGCGAGCAGGAACAGACCAGCGACAACTTCCCGAAATACTACGCGCCCTGGTTTGTCAAGCGCGGCTCCGACCTGCGTTATGGCGAGAACCCTCACCAGCAGGCCGCCGTCTATGTCGGCCTCACCGCCAACGAGCCCGGCCTCGCGGCTGCAGAGCAACTCCATGGCGACAAGGAGCTCTCCTTCAACAACTACCTCGACCTGACTGCGGCGATGGAAGCGGCCCGCGATTTCGACGAGCCCACCGCCATCATCATCAAGCCCCTCAATCCATGCGGGGCCGCAAGCGCCGACACTCTCGCCGAGGCCTTCACCAATGCCTGGACCGCCGATCCCATTTCCGCATTCGGCTCCGTGCTCGGCTTCAACCGCGAAGTTGACGCCGACCTCGCCGAGCTCATCTTCAACAGCGACCATCTGCAGGAAGTCGTCGCCCCGCGCTACCGTGAGCAATCCGGTGACTATGACAGCACCATCATCGCCGCCTTTGTCGAGGCCATCATTGCGCCCGGGTACACTGACGACGCGCTGGAGATACTGAAGGGCAAGTCAAAGAACATGCGGGTCCTTGTCCAGCCTGACTTCGCCCCGCCCTCCCGCGTCAACGATTTCGACATCAAGAGAATCCCCGGCGGCATCGTCGCTCAGACCCCCGATGCCCGGAGCGTCAATCGAGCCGACCTCAGGGTCGTCACCCGGAAGCAGCCGACACCTCGGCAGGTCGCGTCGCTGCTCTTCGCCGACCGCGTCGCCAAGCATGTGAAGAGCAACACGATAGTGCTGGTGCATGGCAAGACGCTGGTCGGCTGCGGCGCGGGGCAGATGAGCCGCGTGGATTCCGCAATCATCGCCGCCCGCAAGGCCGGCAACCGGGCCCGGGGCGCATGCCTGGCCTCAGATGCGATGTTCCCGGCCCGCGACGGCCTCGATGCAGCCGCCAAGACCGGCGCCGTCGCCATCATCCAGCCCGGCGGCTCGAAGCGCGATGACGAAGTAATCGCCGCCGCCGACGAGCACGGCATCGCCATGCTCCTCACCGGCATGAGACACTTCTGGCACTAGAGAAAGCCGGACGGCGCACGGCTGCGTCGCCCTTGTCAACCATACTACAGGAGCGTGATCCGGAGATGGCTTGCGGTGGGGATTGCCGGCCAAGGGGCGGCACGGGTCCACGCCCCGCTTGCTGATTGCAACAGCCGGCAGCGGGCGGGGCCAGTTGCAGTGCCGCACCCGTACCCAACACCACAACAAGGAGCAATACCACCATGTTAGATTCTGCCCTTGCACAGGTTGATCCGGAGACCAGTCAGATAATGAGGGATGAACTGGAGCGTCAGCAGACGACGCTGATGATGATACCCTCGGAAAACTACGCCTCGCGTGCCGTCATGCGCGCGATGGGTTCGGTATTCACCAACAAGTACGCCGAGGGATACATCGGGAATCGCTACTACAACGGCTGCGAGAACTACGACCGCATCGAGAGCCTCGCCATCGAGCGCGCGAAGGAAGTCTTCCACTGCGAGCATGTCAACGTCCAGGTGCATACCGGCTCGCAGGCGAACATGGCCACCTACTACGCGCTGCTGGAGCTTGGCGACCGCACCCTGGCAATGAGCGTTGACCAGGGCGGTCACCTCACCCATGGTAAGAAGCAGAATTTCAGCGGGCAATTCTACGAGGCCCACTTCTACAGCGTGGACCCCGACACACACCTCATAGACTATGACCAGGTGTTGGAGAAGGCGAAGGAGGTCCGGCCGAAGCTGATCCTCGCCGGTGCCAGCGCCTACCCGCGCATCATTGACTTCCAGATATTCCGGGAGATCGCCGATGAGGTCGGCGCCTATCTGATGGCCGACATCGCCCACATCGTCGGCCTCGTGGCGGCCGGCTCCCATCCCGATCCCGTCCCCTACGCAGACGTCGTCACCTCGACCACGCACAAGACTCTCCGCGGCCCGCGCGGCGCCATCATCACGTGCAAGCAGGAACTGGCTAGTCGCATTGATGCCGCGGTATTCCCCGGTGTTCAGGCCGGGCCGCTGATGCAGATAGTTGCCGCCAAGGCGGTCTGTTTCAAGGAGGCGCAGAGCTTCGGCTTCCGCGAGTACCAGCGCCAGATCATCCGCAACTGCCAGGCGCTGGGGCAGTCGCTAATCGAGGAGGGATTCGAGCCCGTCACCGGTGGCACCGACAACCACCTGCTGCTGATTGACCTGACCAACAAGGACATCACCGGCCGCGAGGCTGCCGACCTGCTGGACGCAGCCGGGATCGTCTGCAACAAGAACCTCGTGCCCTATGACAAGCGTTCGGCGGTGGAGACAAGCGGCATCCGCCCGGGCACGCCGGCCGTGACCACGCGCGGAATGCGCGAGGAGCAGATGTACCAGATTGGCAAGTGGATGGCAGAGGTCATCCACAAGGGCCGCGACGGCCAAAGCACAATGCCCTTTGAGGGGATTGAGGAGGCCTCCGCCACTAGCGGCACCCACGAGGGCCACGATAGCGGAAGCGTGGTCTCGCGTATCCGCGCCGAGGTGGCCGACCTCTGCGCCCAGTTCCCCATCTATCTCGACCTCGGCGACTGACTCCCGCCCCGCCGTCACATCACAGAGAGGGCCGGCCATGAC
>JAUWOG010000357.1 GCA_030612305.1 Armatimonadota bacterium
CGGGGGGGGGCGCCGCCCCACCACCCGGCGGGGGACACACCCCCCCGACCCCCCGCTCCGCTGCGCGGAGCGTAAGAAAGGCAAACGGCGGAAGCCAAAGAGAAAAGGCAAAAGGCAAAGGCAAAAGCAAAAGGCAAATGCCGACGGCGGGTCAGTACAGTATCTTCACGGCGAAGGGCCTGGTGACTTCGCAGTTGCCGAGCTTGATGGTCAAAGCGCGCGTGGCTCTGTCCCAATGCCAGGAGGGCGCAGGACCGATCTCGCTCCCGGTGAGTGGCTGTCCGTTCATCTGGATGCTCGTCGGCGAGGCTATACCGTGGAGGATGACGTCAATTCGCCTGGCAGTGACGGCACCGTCGAAGCGCCCCTCTGCCGCACCAATCTCGATGACGGTCTCGTTGCCGATAGTATCCTGCGTGATTTTCGTGATGCGTCGCGCGCCCTTCTCGAACTCGTGGCTGATGCCGTCGTCTTCGTATAGCTCGAGTGTGCTTTCGGGGCCGGGATAGACATGCAGCGTGAGTTCATCGTCCGGCTTCTGGCCGACATAGTCCATGTCTCTGGTCATCGGTATGACTGCGCCGGCACGTACGAGCAGCGGCCCGCCCCGGTCAGCAGGGATGTCAGGCTCGTACCATTGCGGGCCGGAGATGCACTCATCGTTCCAGAAGTTGTACCAGTCGCCGGCAGGGAGATAGACGCGGTCGGTGAAGGCCCCGACAAGCAGGCTCGGCCCGAGCATGTACTGGCGGTGGAGGTCATAAGTTGCCGGATCGTCGGGGAACTCCAGCGGCATTGCACGCAAGAAGGGAGTGCCCGTAGTGTGGGCTTCCCAGGCGGCGGCGTAGAGGTAGGGGATGAGGCGGTGGCGGAGGCGGTCGTAGTAGATGAAGATGGGCTTCATGTCATCGCCGAGATACCAGGGATGATACCAGCAGAAGAAGGAGTTGATCTGGGCCCACGGTTGGAGGAAGCCGAAGTGGAGGCCCTCGGGCGTGAAGACGTGCATGTCGGAGCCGGTCATGCCGTGGCCGGTCATGCTGAGATTGAGTGAGGCCATCGCGGCGTTGTGCTCGCCACCGGTGTCTCCGGCCCAGGTCGCGGCGTGTGCCTGCACTCCCGCCCAGCCGAGGCAATTGAATATGAAGGGGCGGCGGCCGGTGTGCTCGCGGAAGCCCTCGTACATCTGGCGCGAGTACATGAGCGGGCTCAGGTTGTGCATGTCGGCATCGGTCAGAGTGTTACCATAGAGCCGGTCGGCCGGCGGAACAACCGTTGCAGAGGCGTCCTGCTTGAAGAAGTCGGTGCCCTGGTCCACGAACTGCTTGAGGTGGTCGAACCACGGTTCCTCGGGCCGGGTGAGCTTGTCGAGACGCGACTGGCTTTGTAGCTTCTCGTCCTGGAAGAGGTCGTTGGCGGAACAGGCCTCCTCTCCGTGGGCCTCCAGTGTCCTCCCCAGGCGGCGTTCCTCCTCGTAGGTGAAGTCGTAGTTGGTGCACATCCACAGGCCAAACTTGTAGCCCATACGATGGATGGCATGGAGAAAGGCGGACTGTGAGGTGTCTGACCAGAAGGCAATCGGGAAGCGATCCGGGTGCCACTTCTTGTCCAGGGAGAAATCATAATTCTGCTCCATCCATCCCGGCTCGAGGCTGATGGCGTCGCAGGGGATGCCCTCACGCCGGAAGGTGTAGCAGTCGTCCATGAGTTCGCGGGCATCGGCCTGCGTACGGGAGATGAAGAAGAGGCCGAGGGCCCATTTCGGCGGCATGAAGGGCCTGCCGGTTACTTCGGTGTAGCGGCCGATGACTTGCTTCGGCGAAGGGCCGTAGAGGAGGTAGTAGTCGAGGGTATCGCCATCGGCGGCAAAGCCGAACCAGTCATCGTCAGTCGCGCCGAGGTCCACTGAGGTCTGGCGCGTCGTGTTGATGAGCAGCCCGAAGCCGTCGTCAGTCATGAAGAAGGGAATGGGGAGGTAGCAGGTGACATTGCGGATCCAGAGGTCGGCGGTGTGTCCGCGATGTTCGATACGGTCGCGGTCCTGGTCGCCGAGGCCGAAGAAGCGGCGCTGCTCGGGGAGATGGAAGCGAGTGCTGAAACCGGGGTCAGGTCCGGAGGCGGCAGGCTCGGTTTCACGGAGTAACTCGCCGCCCGTCGCGTCGGAGATGCTCAGCCTGCCGTCGGCGAGGTCCGCCGATACGCTCAGCAGATCGCTGCGGAGGATGACGTGGCCCTTGTTGTGCTGGATGTCGAATGGGACCGCCGGCCAATCGCTCCTGAAGAATTCGTAGCGGATGAGGTGCTTTGTCGGCGCTTGCCGGCCGGCGAACTTCTGGACGCGCACGATGCCGGGGGTGGCGAACTCGAGGCGTATGGTGGTCTCGCCATTGTACAGCTCAATACCGCAGTCAGTCTCGGACGCTTCATAAGGTGTCTGCATTCTGGGTGTCTCCCGGTGTAGCCCTGGTGGGCCATGCCGCCATTGCGGGGATGATGTCAGTCGAGGATCGCGATGGCCTCGACTTCGACGAGCCAGTCCGGATCAACGAGGCAGGCTACTCCCACGGCGCTCGCTGTCGGATAGTCGGGCTCCAGGTACTGGAGACGGACTTGTCTGAAGATGTGGAAATCCTTCATGGCCTCAGCCTTGATGAAGAACGTGAACTTGACGACATTTGAGAAGTCAGCTCCGACGGCCGCGAGCTGGGCGCGGAGGTTCTTGAAAACCTGATGGCTCTGGGCCTCGAGGTCGCCCTTGCCGACGAGATTCCCCTCGGCGTCCAGGGGCCCCTGTCCGGAGATGAAGTACAGCCGCTTCCCCTCGACGAGCATCGCGTGGCTGAAGCCACTGCTCGCCGTCAACACGGCCTCAGCTTCAATGATCTTGCGCAGCATCTTGTCTGCCTCCTGTCAGGCGATGGCCGGTCGCAGTTTCAGCACATGATAGGCCGGCTCTTCCTCATCATCTGGCGGGCGCGTGAGCATCCCGATCTCCTCCGCCTCCACATCGTCCGCGACGAGGTCGTAAGTTGAGCGGCTGATGACGATGTCAACGGCGTGCTGCTTTGCCATCTCCTGGAGGTCGTCAACGTAGTTGACCTCGGCGCCGATGGCAGTGTAGTCCTGCCGGTAGCGGGAGCCGACGCTGCCGATGACCGCTTCTCCGTTGTTGATGGCTACACCGATCCGCAGCGGGATTCCAGGGATAGGCCAGTCCTTGTTGGTCTCTGCGACATATTCGCGCATCTGCAAGGCGGCATTGACGGCCTGGCGGGCGTGCTCTGACGGCTCGCCATGAGTGTAGAAGGCGAGCATCCCATCGCCCATGAACTTGTCCAGCACGCCATCAGTGGCCTGGATGGCGGCCGCCATGCGGTCGTGGTGATGGTTGAGTAGCTCGAGGGCCTGCTCCGGTTCGACCCGCGCAACGATGCCGGAGCTGTTGCGGATGTCGGAGAAAAGGACGGTCACGTTGCGCCGCACGCCTCTGAGACCGTCCATGTCGCCGGTGACAATACTGTCCACTACGGGTGCCTCGATGTAGCGGGAAAAGGCACCGATGATGGCCTGAAGCCGGCGCTCTGTGACGTGCAGAATTGCGTTGATCTTGCCGCGCAGTTCATCGTCCATCAAGCCGCCGATGCTCTCCTGCTGCGGCTCGCCACAGAAGGGACAGAATGCGTATTCGCCATCGAGTTCGCGGCCACAAAGCTCGCATTGGGACATCGTTGACCCTCCTTGGGTGCCGTTGAGGGAAGGTGTTCCCGATGGCGGGCATTATCACCTGCCGGACTGTGTGGATAGCCGTTGTGAGTCATCCGGCCAATATCTCGCAGGCAGGAGGCCAAGCACTCTCGGCGGAGAAATGATGTCGCAACGCAGTAGGGGCCCGATCTGCGCCGGATACAAGCGCCGGCAGAAGTGGAGTGTCACCGTAATGGACAGAGTCAAAGTTCTCGCCGATATGGCAGGTAAACATGCCGCACACAATGTCTATGAACTGTGGGGGGACATACGGCCATTGCAATCGCGTAGGCAACGTGTCCAATTCCTCCACGAC
>JAUWOG010000344.1 GCA_030612305.1 Armatimonadota bacterium
CGGGATGCCGCGCCGGTCGTTGCCGTCTGTCGTCATCCCGTTGCCGTTTGTAGGGCGTCCCGCGTACACGCGGGATGCCGCGCCGGTCGTTGCCGTCTGTCGTCATCCCGTTGCCCTCGCGTGGCACGGGCTTCCAGCCCGTGAATGGCGCTTGCCGTCGCCCTTCGCCCTCATCCACCCAACGCATTCCCAGGGAGCCAACCACTCCAATGACCGCGGACCTCGACCTCTCCAGCATCGAAGCCGTCGTCTTCGACTTCGACGGCACCCTTGCCGAGACGAAGATTGACTTCGCCAGGATGCGCCGCCTCATCATCGAGCACCTCAAGGCCTGGGACCTCTGGGAAGACGGCCTCGAAGAGGACAAGTACGTGCTCGACATCATCAAGGCCGGCCGCGACAAGCTTGCCGGCGACGCGGATGCGGTCGTGCGTTTTCAGGCTGAGGCCGATGCAATTCTGCAACAGGTCGAGCTTGAGACCTGCACCTCCGCGCATCCCTTTCCCGGTGTCGTCGAGGCCCTCCAGGAGCTCCATGAAAGCGGTTTCAAGGTCGGCATCGTCACACGGAATTGCCGCGCCGGCGTTGCCTCCGTGACCTCCCGCTATCATCTCTACCACGACCTGCTCTCGACGCGCGATGACGTTGTCCGCGTCAAGCCCGACCCCGACCATTTCCGCCGCGCCGTCGAGCAGCTCGGTACCGATCCCCTCCGTACCGTGATGATTGGCGATCACATTACTGACGTTCAGGGCGTCAACGGCACCGGCGCTTTAGCGATAGGGGTCCTCACTCAGAAGACCACCAGGGAAGAATTCGAGGCCGTCGGAGCCGACGCCGTCTTTGCTGATGTCCCTTCCGCCGTCGCCGCAATACTCCAAGCGAAGAGCTCTCAATGAACGAGCGCCGCTTGCCGGTTGGAAAACTCGACGCCGGGCTGCTTGCCGGACTTCTCGGCGACATAACCTGTGACGACCCCGGTGTCATCCTCGGCCCCGGCATCGGCCGCGATGTCGCCATCCTCGACAACGGCGCCCACGGCTACCTCATCGCCAAAACCGACCCCGTCACCTTCGCCACTGATGCCATCGGCTACTATGTCGTCAACGTCAACGCCAACGACATCGCGACCAGTGGCGGCAAGCCCCGCTGGTTCCTCGCCACCGCCCTGCTTCCCGACAGCGCCGCCACCGCAGCGATGGCCGCCGACATCTTCAGCCAGATTGACGCCGCCTGCCATGAGCTGGGTATCACACTCGTCGGCGGGCACACCGAGATCACCTGGGACCTGAGCCGCCCGATTATCGTCGGCATGATGCTCGGCGAAGTCGCCAGGGACCGCCTCATCACTCCCGAAGGTCTCCAGCCCGGCGATGCCATCATCCTCACCAAGCAGGCCCCCGTCGAGGGCACCGCACTCATCGCCCGCGAGAAGCCCGAGCAACTCCGCGCCGCCGGACTCTCTGATGACACCATCCAGCGCTGCGCCGCGATGCTCTTCGAACCCGGCATCTCGGTCCTCAGAGACGCCGAGGTCGCCATTGCCGCCGGCGATGTCCATGCCATGCACGACCCCACCGAGGGCGGCATTGCCACCGGCCTCTGGGAGATGGCGGAGGCTGCAGGTGTCGGCCTGCGCATTGACGAACCTGCCATTCCGATTGCCCCTGAGGCGCGCGACATCTGCGACGCCTTCGACCTCAATCCACTCGGGCTGATTGCCTCGGGCAGTCTGCTGATTGGCTGCGCGGCGCGAGACGCTGACGCGGTTGTCCGGGCCCTTGACGAGGCCGCCATAGTGGCCTCAGTAATCGGCCAGGCCGTCCCTGCATCCGAGGGCGTGACACTGGTTGCCGGCACGGAGACATCGCCACTCCCGCGCTTCGACCAGGACGAGCTGACCCGCGTCCTCTGACCCGCCGCCATCGCACAACCATGTCTCTGCATCATTCCGCAACTACCCGGAGGAGCGAAGCAATGTCAGACCTCACACAGCAGTTCAGGGACTTCGCCTCAGAGGCCGGCGCAGACCTCGTCGGCATCGCGGGCATGGATCGCTTCACAGACTGGCCTGCCGAGACCAGCCCTCTCTCCATCTTCCCGGACGCCGCCGCCGTCGTCGCCATCGGCCGCCGCATCACCAGGGGCACTCTTCGCGGCAGCGAGGAGGGCACCAACTTCAACACCTACTCCTCCTTCGGCTACAACTGGCTGGACGGCGAATTTCTCGCCCTCACCATCTTCGAGTGTGTCGAGTTCCTCGAAGACCGCCGCTGGGAGGCCGCGCCGCTCTTTCCCTTCCCCCCTGAGGCCTCGCCGCAGGGCATTGCGGTCAGACCCGATGCCCCTGCGCCGAATGTCTATCCCAACTTCGCCCATGTCGCCGTCGCATGTGGCCTCGGCGAAATCGGCATCAACGGGGATCTCCTGACACCTCAGTTCGGCCCGCGCCAGCGGATTCAGCTTATCCTCACCGATGCGCCCCTGCTCCCTGATCCCATCTTCGAGGGCGAAATCTGCCGGCAGTGCATGGCTTGCGCAGACAGTTGCCCACTCGGCGCGGTCAACACCGACGAGCTCGATGAACTGACCATCGCCGGCAAGACCATGCGCATCGCCCGCATTGACTACGACAAATGCCGCGTCTGCCAGAACGGTGCCTGCCCCAACCGCTACCACGCATCAGGCAAGCCCGACCGCCTCGGCGCTGTCTGCAATCGCACCTGTGTGGACGCACTCGAAGCCAAGGGCGCTGTGAGCAACACCTTCAACAATCCCTTCCGCACCCGCGCGCCCTGGGGGATTGACCGCACCGGCGAGCTTGTCGAACTGCCGGTCAAGCCGATGACTCCTCAAGCCGGCGAGGAGGAAGCATAGTGACCGCACTCACCTCGCAGGCGATAAAGGAATCCGGGTACGCCGCCGGTCTCGATGGCATCGGCATCGCCAATATCGAGCGGCTCGAAAACGCGCCCGAGCAGATGCAGCTTGCCAACATCTTCCCCGAGTGCCGCTCCGTCATCGTCACCACGCGACGCATCCCACGCGGCGTCTATCGCGGCATCGAAGAGGGCACGCACTGGAGCAACTACACCTTCTACGGCTACAACCGCCTCAACACCCTCTTCCGCCCTCTGGGCACCAACCGCCTCGCCTGCTTCATCGAGGACGCCGGCTGGGAGGCGGTCCCCATATATCCGGGCGTGCCGGAGGGTGAGCCGACCCGCGACCCCGTCCGCGAGGGCCAGGTCGGAGCCAATGTCTTTCCGGCCATTCGCATCGCAGCCATCGCCGCGGGCCTCGGCGAGTGCGGATGGTCCAAGGTCTTCCTCACTAAGCGCTTCGGTCCTCGCCAGCGCCTCGGCATGATCCTCACCGATGCCGAGCTCGAGCCCGACCCGCTCGTCGAGCCCAACTCCATCTGCAACCTCTGCATGGCCTGTGCCGACGAGTGCCACGGCCACGCCATCCCGCATATCCGCGAGGGCAAGACCGTCTCCATCCGGATCGAAGACAAGACCTACACATGGGCCGATGTGGACATGGGCAAGTGCACTCTCACCCATCACGGCCTCAACAAGGAGGCCTCCCCCTTCCTGGCTATGGACTGCCCCGGCTTGCGCCTCGACGTGGCCGAGCAGGAGACCTCCGAAGAGGAGGCCTACAAGCTCAGCTACACTATCGCCGGCGGCACCTGGCGCAAGACCGCAGAGTTCCCCACCGGCAATGTCGTGGACTACTACCGCACGATGCTTTCCACTACCGGCTACTACGCGGTTTGCGGCGCTTCCGGCTGCATCCGCGCCTGCATGATGCACCTGGAGGAATCCGGCCGCATCGAGTCCACCTTCGAGCGGCCTTTCCGCCGCCGCCCCCGCTGGCGACTCGACCACACCGGAAGAACCTGGGAGGAGCCTGCGCCGTAACACTGCCCACCCGCCGCACTCACACAAAAAGGCCGCCCTCACACAAGGGCGGCCTTTGCCATTTGCCGTTGTCGTTGCCGTCATGCCGTACTGGAGGGGCCTGTCGCCGCACTGTACCCGCAGCGCGGGTACAGTGCCAGGCTGGCCCAGTGAGTCAATCCCGATGTGGAGTTTGCGGAGCAAACTCCAGGTGCCACCTGGGCCCCCCCCCCGCTTGCCCCGCGGGTCGCATTCGGGGGGCCGCCCCCGGGGGGGGGGGGGGGGGCGCCCCCCCCCC
>JAUWOG010000402.1 GCA_030612305.1 Armatimonadota bacterium
GCCCCTGTACCTGGGGGCGCGCAGGAACGCCCACGCACCGAAGAGGGCGAGTATCCCCGCGCCGGGCGTCGTGATGGGGAGGTTGAGCAGATGGAACCAGTAGCCGTTGGGGGCGGCCTCGCGAGCCGGGCCCTCGCCGACACGCATGTGCTGGATTTCGTAGAAGATGTCCTGCCGCGCGTGTTGCCAGTCCAGGAAGGTGTATGGTGAGGTGAGGGCAAAGGCGGCGGCCGCAGCAACGAGCAGGCAGAGAAGATAGACGGTAGATGCCCTGCCCTTGTTGTCGCGGGGGAGCGTCATGAAGAATGCGGCGAGCGGGGCTGCGATGGCGACGGCGCCGCTGTACTTGGCGGAAGCGGCGAGCCCGACGGCCAGGCCGGCCAGAATGTAGTTGCGGCGCGAGGGCGCGCGGTAGGCTCGGACTGCGAAGAACAAGGCGAGCGTCGTGAAGAGGGCCTGCGTGACATCCACGGTCGCGTAGTGTGAATGGAGGACATGGATGGGGAAGATGGCGCAGAGTCCGGCGGCGATGAGGCCCTGGCGATGGCCCGCTATGTCGCGAGCGAGGAAGTAGATGGTGAGGACAGTCAGGAGGGCGGCGACGAGGGTCACCTCGCGGCCGATGAGGGTCCATTGCTGCAGTAGAGAGGGGAGCCTCTCGACGGTGACGAGTGCGCCGGGTCCGCCGGCAAACAAGAGCGAGGCGAAGCCGACAAGGTAGAGATAGAGGCTGCCGTAGTTGAAGAAGTGCGGGTTGAGATCGCCGCTGGCAAGCGCGAGGGCACCGCGGAGGGAGTGGAACTCGTCGGGATGGTAGCTGAAGAGGTGAAGGTCATTGGGCAGTCCCCAGCGGAGGCCGACGTAGCGGGCCACGGCGGCAACGGCGAGGATGACGACAACAGCGGCCCACGGGGATCGGTGGGCGGGAAGCGTCTGCGTCTCAGGCTGTGGATTGGTCTCTTGCATCGGGTTTCGGCGACAAGTGCATGATAGATACACGACGACGGGGGTATTGTAACACATCTGTGCGCCGGGCGACGCAAACCGCGAATGGGATCGGATGTCGTAGTGGGGGAGTGGGCTACTGAGTGCTTTGCGGTGCGGATGGGTTGAGAGTGAGGTCAACGATGACCATGCGGTGGTCGGAGTTGATGGTCTTGACGACGCGCGCGCCATCAACGGTGAAGTGCGCGCTGACCCAGACCTGGTCTATGCGGGCCATGGGTGCGCTGTTGATAATGGTATTCGGCCATCCGGTGCCGGCTTCTGCAAAGGCATCGCGCAAGGTGGGGCGGAGGTGGTCGAAGAGTGCGTCGCCGGCAGGTGCATTGAAGTCCCCGCCGAGAATGGTCGCCATGCCGGGGATGGGACGCTGGTCGGCAAGGACGGCGGCGATGTCGGCCATCTGTTCCTCGCGGATAGTCTGCGTGCCGGCGGCGGCGCGCCACGTCTCGGGACGCCAGAAATCCATGCGCAGTTCAGGGAGAAAGAAGCGTGTGGAGAGCAGGAGTATCTGGGTGGGCGGGCTGATGCACTCGGGCGTGACTGTGGCGAGACAGACGAAACATTGCTTCTCGTGAGGTGCCCCAACAGGTGTGAGTTGGCCGCGGACCAGGATGGCCGGGTCGAGTGCTGCGGTCATCTGCCATCTGGGCCAGATCTCCATCAGCTTGCGCAGCTCAGTCTCAGGCGGGGCTTCCTGCAGCAGGAGGATGTCAGGGTTGTACTGGAATGCTTCGGCAGCGGCCATGGCTATCCCGCCGCCGCAATTGAAGGTGATGACGCGAAGGGAGTTGGGACCGGTAGGATGCCGGTGTATGTCGGGGAGGTTGCGATGAGCCAGGGAGCGCAGGAGTATGGCCGGCTCTTCAGGGACGATGGCAACGACGGCAGTCCACATTACTATGGCTACGATACCCCATGTGAGATTGCGCCGTGAGATGCCGAAGGCGGAGAGAGCAATCGCAGGCAGGGCCCAGAACCAGAATGGCCAGATGGTGATGGGATCGGCGCCGAGCGGTCTGATGACATAGACCAGCGTCAGGACCACGCAGACGAATGCGGAACCGATGGACAGGTAAATGCGCGGCCCGTGTTTCGTGTGGGCAGTGTGGGCGTGCGTTGGCGGCTGAGATATCGGGGTGTTGCTGTCAGGCATTGGTGTGTGCGATGCTCCAGTGTTCCCTTGGCGCGATGTGACCGCCATTATACTCCAAGATGCGCTGAGATGCACGTTGACAGGCCCGCGTCGGACCGTGCATGGGGGAGAGCCTACCTGAGTGACGGGCGAGCGTGCGGTGAATTGGAGGCCACCGTCGCGATACTCCGACGTCAGGCCGCAGGTGTGGCGGGTGCCCGCTTCCTGGCACGCAGCCAGCGCCCGAATTGTCCGCCGGCAAGACCGCCAACGATGTAGGCAATGATGCTCTGGATCATGCCCTTGAGGAAGAACGTGTAGGACATCGGAGCCTCGGGAACAGGGAGCTGCAGGATCTGCAGGAGCACGATGACAACGCTGACTATCGCGCCGAGTGCGACCACTTCTCCCCACCACCTGAACTGCATCCTTGCCGTGAGCCAGTAATTGGCAGCGGTCGCGGCAAGCGCAACGCAGATGAGGTCCGGCAGACTCCAGAGTATGGAGGCGCCGACAATACCGGCAATCCGGGGGCAGCGCCACTCAAGCATCGTGCGTGCCGAGCGCATGAGCAGCAGCGTTACGTAGGGACTGACGATGATGGCGATAGCGATGCCCAGAAAGAAACAGATCGCGAGCCAGAACACCTGAGGACGCTTGCGTGTGGTGCCAGAGACAGGTTCAGTGGTCTGCATGATTGCCTCCGTGGGACATGGAGCCGCGCGGCCCGGCAGATTCGCAGCGGTCCGAGGAGGAAGACGGGGCCGTGGTATCAGGGCTTGCCGTACATGATTGTGTGGGTTGTGGTCGGACCCCAGTTGCCGGCGCCGTCCTGGGCCCGGATGTGGAAGTGCCACAGTCCGGGAGGCTTCAGTTGGCCGAACTGCTTGGCCACGGCGAGGCCTTCGGATTCAGTGTCAGGCACGGTCAGTGGGTCGCGGTCAATGGAGTAGGAGTAGGCCTGCACGCCGGTCGTGTCTGTAGCCTTCCAACGGAGGACTGGGGATTTGGTGGCGACCTTCCCGATGACGAAGTTGTCAATGTGAGCGACAGCGCCGGCGGCGTTGCTTGCAGTATTGCGCTCGCCGATGATGATCTGGCTTACGGTCAATGAGCCTCGGGCCTTCTTGGAGCGCAGCGCAGAGCGCAAGTTGAAGGTGGCATGATGCCACTTGTCATCCTGCTTGATGGCGGCGAACTTGCCGATGTTGACCCCTTGGGCGGCTCCGGTGAAGCCGAGCTCCCACCAGCGCCCATCCATGATGAGCGCGAAGTGCAGCTTGACCGAGGACTTGAGCTTGTAGTCGAAGGAGATCGTCTGGTACTGGTCGGCGGAGAAGTTCTCCGCGTAGATGGTCGCAGACATCGCGCCGCCCTTGGTGCGATTAGTCAGCTTGAGGCTGGCCTTGCCGGAAGCGGCGGTGGTCTTATCCACGGTGAGGTCCGCGCCTCTGGCACCGCCACGGTTGCGCCACTGGGCGACGCCGTCCTCGAACGTGTTGGCGATAAGAACGGGATGCGTAGGAGACTTGACCTGGCGGATGGTGGGTCCGGTCTTGTCGGCGGCGTAAGACATCGTCCATGAC
>JAUWOG010000114.1 GCA_030612305.1 Armatimonadota bacterium
TAGCTTTCCGCATCTGGCGGCAAAGCTGAGGGCGCCGGGCCCACGCCTGGAAGTAGCGGCGGGCCTCTCGGCCCTGGGACACGTACATGCGGCCATTGACATCAGCGACGGCCTCGTGCAGGACGCGGGGCATGTGGCCGAGGCGTCCGGCGTAGGTGTCGAGCTGTGGGCCTCGCGCCTGCCAGTGTCGCGGGAACTGCTCGACTGCGCGGAGCTCCTTGGAGCTGACGTGCTGCAGTGGGCGGCTGCCGGCGGAGAGGATTTCGAACTCCTCCTCACGGCGGAGACTAGCGATGTCAGCGCCCTGCAGGAGGCGCTGCGGCAGTTGACCGTGCCGCTGACGGAAATCGGGCAGGTGACGGAGGGCAGCGGCGTGCGGCTGCTGGATGATGAAGGCGGAGAGGTAGGCCTCCCGACGGGTGGATGGAATCACTTCCGCGGCTGAAGGCCGGGCCGCGACGGCAGGCGAGCTCGGCGGGAGAGAACTTCTGTCGGTGTTGTGCGTCCTAAGCATACAAATCATCGGACGCATCTATCCCAACACAAAACAGGAGATGGAATCCCCTATGAGATCGCTTCAGAACAACAAGCTACTGCGCGTACTGGCGGTGGCAATGGTGCTGGCCATCATGGCCGGCGGCTGGATACTATACGGACTCGAAAAAGCCAACCAGGCCGGTGTCGAGGTGACGACAGCCTCGCCAGTCAGTGCCCAGGTCATAGACCAGAGCAAGATCACCGCCGCGGCGAAGAAAGCAATGCCCAGCGTCGTCGCAGTGCTCTCGACGAAGGAGGTCACGGTCAGCCCGTTCGGGCAGAGCCCCTTCTCCGACGATCCATTCTTCCGGCGGTTTTACGGTGATGCGCCAGACCAGCAGCGCAAACGGCCACTGCACGGGCTTGGCTCCGGCGTCATCGTGAGGCAGGAGGGCGGCGAAGGCTATATCCTCACCAACGCCCATGTCATCGCCGAGGCTGATGACATCAAAGTGACCCTGCATGACGATACGGAACTGAAGGCGGAAGTCATCGGCATGGATGAGGGCAGTGATGTCGCCATGCTGAAGATCCAGGCGGATAACCTCCCGGTGCTCCCGCTGGCCGACTCGGACAAGGCGGAAGTAGGCAACATCGTGCTGGCGATCGGCAGCCCGTTCGGCCTCGGCAGCACAGTGACGATGGGTATCATCAGCGCCAAGGGCCGCGCGGACGTGACGATCACCCAATATGCTGATTTTATCCAGACCGATGCGGCAATCAACCCGGGAAACTCCGGCGGCGCGCTGATAAACCTCGACGGTGACCTCGTCGGCATCAACACGGCGATCCTGAGCCGGACGGGCGGCTATCAGGGCATCGGCTTCGCGATTCCGTCGAACCTGGCCCGCCGCGTGATGGATAGCCTTGTGAAGCACGGCGAAATCGTGCGCGGCTGGCTCGGTGTTGGCATCCAGGACATTGATGACGCGACAGCCGAGCAACTCGGCCTCAAGGATACCAAGGGCGTGGGGATCACGTCGGTCGAGCCCGGCAGTCCGGCGGCAGATGCCCAATTGCAGGAGTACGACGTCATCCGCAAGGTCAATGGCAAGGCGGTAAATAGCAGGAGAGCGCTGGTCTCGATCGTCGGTATCAAGGAGCCGGGCACAGAGGTGGAGCTCGAGATTCAGAGGGACGGAAAGACCCGGACGGTGACGGTGACTCTGGGCAAGCGGCCGGCGGATCTTGCTGAGCGCGGACCCGATGGCGCGACCGAGATACTCAGCGGAGTCTATGCCGGCGACATCACGCCGGAGCTGCGAGGCCACCTCCAACTGCCGGAAAACGCGCGGGGCGTTGTTATCGTCAAGACCGACGATGAGAAGATGGAAAGCTCCGTCCCACTGCAGCCCGGCGACATAATCATCGCGGTGAATCGGAAGGGCGTGACCTCCGTCGAGCAGGCGCAGAAGGCTATCAAGGCCGGCACGCGTGACAAGGTGCTGCTGCTGGTCAAGCGCGGGAGTTACAATACCTTCGCGACGGTGAAGAAGTAGCCGCGCTGCGATGAATGGGAGTAGTCATGGCGAGGAAAGGGCCGGGTGTATGCCCGGCCCTCTTCGCATGGTGGCTGGTGCGCATTGTGATTTGTGCGTCGCCAAAGGGGAAGGTCTCCTGTCACGGTGGGCGAAAGGTAGTCCCGTATTGAGGCGAAATCAAGATTGCTTCGAAGGGAGACAGCCATGTCTGACAAGCTAGTTGTGGCGATACTTACGGGAATACTGATGCTGTGTCTGGTGGGTGGGGCGTCCGGCAAGCAGTGCAGCCGCATGGTGACTGCTGAGATGCGCGCCAATGCGCTGGCCAATGTCGAGAAGTATGACTGGGCCGCCAATACCCAGAAGAGCGCGATTGCTGCGGCCGAAGGCTACATGAAGCTCAGCGATGACGAGCTGTGGGAGATGATACCCTCGCAGGAGCTACCGCGCGACATCCATACGAATAAGGAAGACGGCTGCCCGAAATGCGCCAACGGAATCTTCAAGTATGGCAATTACCCGTGGAAGAGTGCGGGCGCATGGAAGCTCAAGTGCCCGGCCTGCGGCGAAGTCTATCCGAAGAATGATTTCTGGGCGTTCTACAAGAGCGCGCTGGATGAGCACGGCTTTTTCCACCGCGAACTCGGGGACCAGAAGCTGCTCATCAATGCCGACCATCCGGACCCCAAGGACCCCCTCCACAAGCTCTACGTGGATGACGGCTACGGGATGTTCGATGAGAACGGGAAGAAGCACCGCGTCATCGCCTACTACAATTCGTGGATTCACTGGGCGCACATAAGGCGGGTGCTGGGGGCGTTCGTGCAGGCCTATGTGATGACTTCGGATGCGAAGTATGCGCACAAGGCGGCGGTGATACTCGACCGGCTGGCCGATGTCTATCCGGACATGGACTTCACGCCGCTGTCCAAGCAGGGCTTCGAGCACTCGCACGGCGGCACGGGACGCGGCCGCATCCTCGGCTGCATCTGGGAGACCTCGATGGGGAACTCGCTCTCCTCGGCGTATGACAAGATATTCGACGGCCTCAAGGGAAATGCTAATTTGGTAAAATTCTGCTCGGAGAGGGCGAAGCAGTACGACCTTGGCGACAAGAGCACCATCGAGGCCATCTGCAAGCATATCGAAGACCATCTGGTGATGGAGATACTCATCTCGTGCAAGGACGGCCGCATCGCGCCCAACATCGGCGGCACGCATGTGAGCGTCATCTATGCTGCGGTGGCTCTGGACCGGCCCGAGGTAACCAATGAGTGGCTCGACTACCTCTTCGATCCGACCTTCCCCGAGTACCGGAGCCACAAAACGCCGCTGCAATGGATCCTGGTGCAGGGCATAGACCGTGACGGGATGGGCGGAGAAAACGGCGGCTACGGGCTTGGCTGGGTGCGTCGGGCGCGGCAATTCCCCGACCTCCTGGCGATGTATCCGGACTACAAGGGCCATGACCTGATGGCCGAGTTCCCGAAGCTGAGGCAGTGCTTCTACATTGAGCCCCGGCTGATGGTGCTCAATGCGGCTTTCCCCAACATCGGCGACTGCGGCGCGGCGGGAACTTGGGGACGGCTGGGAAATGCAGCCGCCTTTGCGACCGGCTACCGGCTCTACAAGGACCCCCAACTGGCGGCCCTGGCATGGTCGTACGCGGGGGAGACCGCCGCGCGCCGGCGTACAGCTAACGACATATACAAAGAGGATCCCGACGCACTGGCCAATGAGATTGCCGAGGTCGCCAAGAGCGTTGACCCGACGCTGAAGTGCGAGCATCTGGGGCGCTACGGGCAGGCCTATATGCAGACGAAGACCCCGGCTGAGGGCCGGGCGCTGTGGATACACTATGGCTACCGCAAGGGCCATGCCCACTCGGATAATCTCAACATCGGCCTCTATGCGAAGAACCTCGACATGCTGCCGGAGTTGGGCTATCCGGAATATACCGGCGGATGGCCGAAGCGACATGCCTGGACGGCCAGCACGATCAGTCACAACACGCTGCTCATCAATGACCAGAAGGCCAACTACAATGCCGGCGGGCAGATTACGCTCTTCGCCGTCCAGCCCCCCCTGCGGGCCATGGATGTGGACGCGAAACGAGCCTACAGTGGCATCGAGACGTACCGGCGGACCGTGGCCTTGGTGGATGTCTCGGATGTTGACAGCTATGTGTTTGATGTGTTCCGAGCGCGGGGCGGGAAGAACCACCGCCTCTCATATCACGGGCCGGCTGAGACGGCGACCGTCTCCGGAATCGAGATGGTCAAACAGCCGACCGGGACATTCGCTAGCCCGGATGTCGAGTTCGCCACACTCAGCGGCGACCTGGCTGATTTCTACAAGAAATCCGGCTTCACGTATCTGTATGACGTGGCGCGCAGCGGAAATGCGGTGGACACCTACTACACCGTTGACTGGAAGTGCGAGGACCTCCGCGGCCGCATTGACGAGGGCAAGGAGCCACACGTGCGCCTCCATGCTCTGACGCCGTGTGATGAGGTGGCGACTGCGGCCGGTGATCCGCCCCAGAACAAGCGCAACGTTCCCCGGCGCCTCCGCTATCTGCTCCAGAGTCGCCTGGGTGAGGATATGGAGAGCCAGTTCGTCACCGTCCTCGAGCCCTATGAGACGACGCCGTTCATCAAGCAGGTGCGCGCGCTGACGGTCGAGCATGACGCTGATCCGAACTCCGTGGCTGCCGTGGCGGTTGACCTTGTGGACGGCACGACCGATATACTGATAAGCTGCGAAGAGCGCACGCAGGTGAAGGTCGAAGGCGGCATCGAGTTCGACGGGCAGTTGGCCATGATCCGACTCCTCAACGGCGAGCTGAAGCTGATGCGGATGAGCAATGCCACGAGACTCTCGTACGGGGATACAGAATTGCTTGCCGAGCAGCCCGCCTATGAGGGCACCGTGACCGACATAGACGTGTCGGACCCGCTGAATAACGCGGTGCTGCTGGACCCGCCGCTGCCGCAGGATACCGACCTGGTCGGGCAAACGATACACTTCCTCAACGACAACCCGACAGATTCCAGCTACAAGATCGCGGAGGTCACTCCGGCTGGTATCTCGACGGGAGCGATCACCGTCATTGAGGGCTTCAAGGACGCAACGGACTACGCCGCCGGATACAAGTATCTCGTCAACGCGGGTGACACATACATCGTGCCATGTATGGTAGGGCTGGACAAGTGAGCGGCGCGAGCTACAGCAGCGGCGCGCGATACGTGGTGTGAACGCAGGTGGAACAGCCTATGGGGGAACATCAGGGCGAGCAAAGGCCCGAGGCCGACAGTGGCCTGACCATCGCTTCCAGCAGCAGCGTCGGCCGCAGAGCGACCAACCAGGACGAGGTCATCGCCCTGCCGATGCGAAGCGCCGACAGCCTGTGGGGCTTCGACGGAGTCATCGGCGTGGCCGACGGCATGGGCGGTCACGCGGCAGGTGAAGTGGCAAGCAAGCTCACCGGCGATACCGTCGCCGAAGTTCTGACTTCGACGGAGGCACCATCCGGACAGCTCACCGAAGAGCTTTCCGAGAAGGAACCGGCCGAGGTCATCGCAGCAGCGGTGAGACTCGCCAACTCCCGCATCTACGAGCAGGCGCAGGCCAATGACGGCCAGCGCGACATGGGCACCACCCTCACGCTCGTTGCCTTCACCAAGGACACGGCCTTCGTCGCCCATGTCGGTGACAGCCGCGGCTATCTGATAAACGATGGCGGCATTCACCAGATAACTCAGGATCACTCATGGGTCGCCAGACAGGTGCTCGCGGAGCGGATGACGGAGGCGGAGGCCGCCCGTTCGCCCCTGCGCGGCCAGGTGACACGCACCCTCGGCGTCGAGGGCAACGTGGACCCCGACATGCTGGCGATACCGCTGCAACCCGGGACGGTCCTGCTCGTCTGCTCGGACGGGATCACCGATGTGCTGAGCAATGAGGACATCGAAGAGGCGATAAGACGCACGACGACGCTGCAGTTGGGATGTGACGCGCTTGTCGAGGCGGCGTACGAGAAGGGCTCGGTGGATAATATCAGCGTTGCCTGCGCGGAGGTCGGGACACTCCGGAGGGCAGTGTCCTCCGGAGGAGCGGTCACCACTAAGGTCCTTGACGAAGACCAGGTGACTGAGGAGATGTATCCGACTCTCGGCACCCGTTCGCGCGGCGCCGACCGCTTCCGTTTCCGGAGGCTCAGGCCGCTGCTTATCGGGGCCGCCGTTGTCGTCGCGATTGTGGGCCTGGTGCTGTTGCGCTCATGCCTGATGGCACCGGCGCAACAGGTTGCCCAGGACTCCGGCGAGGATGTCCCCGAGACGCAGCCGGCCTCGCTAGTCAAGCTGCCGCCCATTGAGCAGGGCCTGACCGTCAAGGTGGTGGCGATCGAGGGCCAGCTCGTGGCCGCGGCCAACCGGCATGTGCAACTCACAATCCATCCGCCGGGCATCGAGGAGGAGCCGACCACTGTCATCGGCCCGGACGGTGACTACACCCGCCCGCTCACCGAAACCGAGGCGAGCGAGTGGGGCGACAAGAGCTGCCAGCTCACTCTGCGCGTCAAGGGCGACTACGTCCATATCACGACCGTGCCCGGGAACCTGCACATCTATGTTGACAAGAGCAGGATCATGCGAAACAGGATCAAGGCGACTGCTCTGACGGGCGAGCCGACGCGCATCGGTTTCTACTTCCCGGCCAACGACCGCGACGGCTATACGGTGGCGCTGACGCGCATCAACGCGGCGAATCTGCCGGTCGAGGAAGACCCCGCGGAGGGACAATAGGCAAGCGGCGCCCCGGGAATGCAGTTTCCCAGAGCTCAAGCAATCCCAATCGCCATGGCCTCTTGTCGTGCGAGGGCCGCCAATCAATGCCCTTGCCGTCCGACCTAGTGCTCTGTTACTCGTGAATTGCAGGGCCGAGGCGCTTGAGTTTCATGCGTGCGTTTTGTGGGCCGCACCATTCATCAATGGGTGGCTCGGCCTGAGCGTGGCGTCGTCTGCCACGCTCAGGTGACAATTGAACAAGCTGTGCTTGTTCAATTGTCAGCTTCCAGCCCGAGGCCTGCCTCACATGTATCCTCAAACTGAGAGAATCACGGGAAACAGTGCACTAGCCGTCGCCGCATTTGCAGCACCCGCACGCACATCTCGAGGCCACCGCATGATCAACACCATCCAGCATGGTGACAACCACCAACTCATCGCAGACATCCCCGACCACAGCGTCCACTTGATTATCACCGATCCGCCCTACGCGCG
>JAUWOG010000108.1 GCA_030612305.1 Armatimonadota bacterium
GAGGGCGGCATGGGCGAGCTTCTCACCGAGGGCTTCAGCCTGCGCGAGGGCTTCGTCGAAGAACGCGAGATGAGCGGCGATGCCGCCCTGGTAGCGCGTGCGCAAGCCGAAACACCACTTGCACAGTTCGGCGAGGGCGAGGCGGTGCATGCCCTGATTGCTGGCGCAGGAGAGGCACGCCGAGGGCATCCCGTTGAGCTTGCCGCTCCAGAGGAAAGGATAGCAGCGCTCGATGAGCAGGCGCGCGGAGGCAGTCGGGCTCCAGTTGTGGACCGGGTCGGCGATGATGAGAGCGTTCGCGGCTGCTATGCGGCGGAAGACCTCGCCCCGTCCGCGTCGGCCCATATCGTCGTCAAGGACGCAGACATGCTCGTCGTCGCGGATACAGGCGAAGCAACTCGTGCAGGGAGCGTAGCGGAAGTCGTGCGTGTGGAGGAGATCGGCCTGGACGTCGGGGAGGCTTTCGATGCCACGGATGGCGCTGTCGAGGAGTCGCGCGGTGAAGCCATGCCTGCGTCCGCTGGTGAGAATGGCGAGGACTGTTGCCATAGGGGGGTTCTCCGGTGCGGTCTGGCCGTCAGTTCCAGAACTTGCGGTCGAGGGAGCGGTACTGGACGGCCTCGGCGATGTGGTGGACGAGGATGCTCTCGTTCCCCTCGAGGTCGGCGATGGTGCGGGCCACCTTGAGGATACGATCATGAGCGCGGGCGGAGAGCTGGAAGCGGTCTATGGCCGAGCGGAGTAGTGAGCTGACCTCATCAGTGAGCACACAGAACTGGCGGAGGGCCTTGGTGTTCATCGCCGCGTTGTTGTGGAAAGGAGTGTTGTCGAAACGCTGGTCCTGCATGGCGCGGGCGGCGACGACACGCGCCTGGACATTCGTCGAGGTCTCGCCGGGCTGCTTGCTCATCACCTCGTCGGCGGCGAGGCGGGGGACCTCGACCTGGATGTCAATGCGGTCCTGGAGAGGGCCGCTGATGCGCTTGAGGTAATTGGCGATCTGGCCGGTGCTGCAGGTGCATTGCCTGCCGGGGTCGCCGCGGAAGCCGCAAGGGCACGGGTTCATGGCGGCGACGAGCTGGAAATTGGCGGGGAAGGAGAGTGTGAGCTGGGCGCGGGCGATAGTAACGGTGGCGTCTTCGAGCGGCTGGCGGAGGACTTCGAGCGTGCCGCGGCCGAACTCGGGGAGCTCGTCAAGGAAGAGCACACCGTTGTGAGCGAGACTGACTTCGCCGGGCTTGGGGATAGTGCCGCCGCCGACGAGTCCGGCGGTGGAGACGGTGTGATGGGGTGCGCGGAAGGGTCGCGTGCGCATCAGTGCGACCCTCTCGGGCATGAGTCCGGCGACGCTATAGAGCTTGCTGACTTCGAGAGCTTCGGGGAAGGACATCGGCGGGAGAATGCCGGGCATGCGCCGGGCGAGCATGGTCTTGCCGGCTCCGGGCGGGCCGATCATGAGGACGTTGTGGCCCCCGGCGGAGGCGACTTCGAGAGCGCGCTTGACATGCTCCTGGCCTTTGACATCACTGAGGTCTATGTCGTATTCGGCGGCTTCGGGGTCGAGTTCGTCGGGGGGGACAACGGTCGGCTCGCCGGGGAAGCCCTGTTCGATCATCTCGACGGCCCCGTAGAGACTGTCAGCGCCATAGACGTCGAAATCGGCGACGACGGCGGCCTCGTGAGCATTCCGCTCGGGGACGATGACTCTCGCCTTGCCGTGGTCCCTGGCTCCGAGGGCAACCGGCAAGGCACCCGCTACAGGTCTCACCAGGCCGTCGAGCGCCAGCTCGCCGACGATGGCGGTTTCATCGAGGTTATCAGCGTTCATCTGACCGGTGGCCATGAGAAAGGCGATGGCAATAGGCAGGTCGAATGAGGGCCCTTCTTTGCGGATGTCAGCGGGAGCGAGGTTGACGGTGCAGCGGTCCAGGGGATAGCGGAAGCCGGAGTTGTGAATGGCCGAGCGGACGCGCTCGCGGCTCTCGCGGACGGCGGCATCGGGAAGCCCGACGATAAGGTAGGCTTCCTCTCCGCGTGTGATGTCCACTTCGATCTCGACGGGGTAGGCGTCAACCCCGATGATAGCGGCACTATGGACTCTGGCGAGCATAAGAGCAGATTCCTCCCAAGTTAGGGTAAGACACACACAGACGATGTCTTACCGGCTTTAGCACGAAACGTTCACGGCTCAGGCACCGGCAGGCAGTTCTACGAACTAGGCTGAACATGCCGTACGTGTCCATCATCGACGATGGACCACCTGGACGAACGGAGAAGAGTCCACCCCTCAAAGGGCTGCTTGACAGGCAGATCAGCCGAGTTCTCGTCCCAAGTGACACACCTCGCGACGACCCAGCCCACGACTTCTGCCCCCGTGTGTCCTTGCCCCCTAACATGTACCCAGTCCGCGACTCGACGGCACACTTGAACTTCCTCACCAAGGTTGATGCGGTCTCTCAGGGGTTGATCGCTCCCCGGCAGATCCCTCAGCTGCACGTTTGGGTACTCGCCGGAGTCAATAATACCCCTCTGGCCTTGCATTGTACCTGTTTCCTGCACATATCCGATTCTCTGAAGGTTTTTCAGGGATAGCTCTGCCGCCTGGATGCTCTCAGTATTGCGATCGTACCATCGCACCAATCCAAGATCGCCATTTGGTGCTCTGGGCGTGAGTGTCACGATGTCAGAGAGGTCCGGCGAGGGAGTTACACCGACATAGGGCGACATCACTTTGTACACGTGTGGCCAAGCTCCCTGATAAACGAACAGGAATTCGCCGACCGAAACGCCTATCTTGCGAGGGGAGCCGTATGTCCAACGGAGTTCATACAGCACCGGAAGAAGACCGTATGGCATGTCCGCAACTACACCAACCAAGGATACATTCACACCGCTTGCGAGGTCTGTTCGCTCTATGTGTTTTTCAAGCACCCGACACCCGGCGAGAAAGGTACCTGGCGGGGCTACCTTGCCGCGACAGATGAGATTCCTGGCTCCTAGACTGAGTTTTACATCGGCTGCCTCACCTGCTCGATGGGCTGTCACGATGAAGATAAGGCTGATGTGTGTATGCCCCGGATACGCCGGATCTTGGTTCAATTCGGTGGATTTGTTGCCAAAAGTCAGAGAAAGGGAGGGGCAGTCTGCCATGGCTAGGTCTGCTTGGTGCTGCGCTATGTCAGTCTGGCGGCGTGCCTGTTCTAACGCTTCCTCCGCAAGTCGAGTCGATCTGCAAGAGAAACCAAGCGCGATCAGTGACACGACTACACTGACGAGAACAGCGCCATTTCGGACCCAGTCATTACCTGACTGTTTGAATGCCATTTCCTACACACTCTCGGTAAGACGAGTACCACTGAGGGACAACCGATGCCATATTGGACGGACTAGGACAAATCACCTGCCGGCAATGCCGCGGAACCATTTGCGCCGGGATGTGCGGTGAGGGCGGAAAGGCGGCAGAAGAAGACGGCGAAGGTAAGCCCTTCGCCGTTGTGAAGCGAATTGGTTTGGTTACGCATTGAGCCTTGCGTGCGACTGCGAAGCGGGCCCGAGCACTAGGCCGAGGCTTCGGTGTCCAGCGCTTCGTCGCGGCGTCGCAGCATGACGCTGGTCATGACGGCGGCGCCGATCATGACGGCTACGGGGACGCCGATGGCAGCCCATGCGGCGAGTACGGCGGCGGCTGCGAGCATGGCTGCGATCCAGACAAGGGCGCCGAGCACGGCCAGCTTGTTGTCCTGCCTGGGGAGGAAGCTGATGGCGATGCAGACCGCGGCGGCCCAGAGGGCGAGGATCGCAAGGTGGGCGAAGAAGTCGCTATTGACGCCCCAGAATGCGATACCTGCTGCTGCGCTGGCCTGAACAATGGCGTTGCCGACGATTCCCTCCCTTGACTGTGTCGAGTTCATTGTCGCTTCTCCCTCATCGTAGGTGTTGACGGCTCACCATCCAGATATACGGACAGTATAAACCTGAGGAATCGCGGATGCAAGGATAAGCCTGGGAGCAGGGGGCTGCGGGCAGGGCTCAGAAGCCGAGGAGTCTGCCACCCTGGTAGAGGATGAAGGAGACGATCCAGGCGAGGCCGGTGGTGTAGGCGATGAGGAATGCCGGCCACTTCCAGGAGTTCGTCTCTTTCTTGACCACGGCGACGACAGCGAGACAGGGGACGTATATGAGTACGAAGACCATGAGCGTCAGAGCCACGAGCGGGTCGAATTGGGGGTCGGAGACGAGTGCGGCGCGCAGGCTGTCGTCTTCTTCATCCGTGTCGCCGAGGCTGTACACTGTGCCGAGGGTGGAGACGACGATCTCCTTGGCGGCGAAGCCGGCGAAGAGGGCGGTGCCGATCTTCCAGTCGAAGCCGAGGGGACGTATGACCGGCTCGAGGGCCTTGCTGAAACGGCCGGCATAGCTGTAAGCGGCAGCGTCGCTGGCGGCTTGCTCCTCGGACGCGCCTGCGGTGAGCTGTGCGGGAGGCGTCGGATGTGTGAGCAATGCCCAGATAATGACGGAGGCGACGAGGATGACGGTGCCGGCTTTCTTGACATACATCCAGGTGCGCTCCCACATGTGGACGAGGAGCCCGCGCAGCGTGGGCATACGGTAGGGCGGGAGTTCCATGACGAAGGGAGTGGTGTCGCCGGGGAAGAGCGACTTGCGGAAGATGAGAGCCATGAGTGCGGCGAGCAGGACGCCAAGGATGTAGATTGCGAAGATGACCTTGCCGGCGACTGCAGCAGGGAAGAAGGCGCCGGTGAGGAGTAGATAGACAGGGAGGCGGGCGCTGCAACTCATCAGCGGCGTTACGAGTATGGTGGTGAGACGGTTCTTCTCGTCGTCTATGGTGCGGCAGGCCATCACGGCGGGCACGGTGCAGCCGAAACCGATGAGCATCGGGATGAAGCTCTTGCCGTGGAGGCCGATTTTGTGCATGAGCTTGTCCACGACGAAGGCCGCGCGAGCCATGTAGCCGGTGTCTTCGATGAAGGCGATGGCGAGAAAGAGCAGCAGGATGTTGGGTACGAAGACGAGCACGCCGCCGACTCCGCCGATGATGCCGTCAACGATGAGGGATCTGAGCTCTCCCGGCGGCATGGCGGCGCTGACGACATCTCCGAGGGCCTCGAAGCCGGTCTCGATCCATCCCATCGGCGGGTCGCCGAGCTTGAAGACCATCTCGAACATCAGCCACATCAGGAGGAGGAATATCGGAATGCCGACGATGCGGTTGGTGACGATGTCGTCAATGACGTCGGTGACGTCAATGCGCTTGCTCTTGACGGTGGTGACGGCGCGGCGACAGGCACCGGCAATGAAGCCATAGCGGCGGTCGCCTATTGCTATCTCGGCATCTTCGCCGAGGATCTCCTCGACGTGCTGCCGCACTCTTGCCACCTTGGTCAGGAGGGGCTGGGGGTCAGGGACGCGCTCGGTGAGGTCGGCGACGACCTCGGCGTCATCTTCGAGTAACTTGATGGCAAGCCAACGGGGCGAGATGCCCATTTTGTCGTCAAGGGTGGAAAGGTCGAGGGCCTCGGTGAGGCCGGCGATGTGCGGCTCGAGTTCGTTGCCGAAATGGATGGTGGCGGTGGGCCGGGCATGTCTGGCGGCGACATCTACGACGGCCTCGAGGAGTTCCTGCTTGCCGAAGCCGGTCGTGGCGACCATGGGAATGATTTTCACGCCGAGGAGTTGGCCGAGCAGCTCGGCGTCTATGCGCAGGCCCTGTGCCTCGGCCATGTCAATCATGTTGAGGACGATGATGACGGGAACGTTGAGCTCGATGAACTGGGTGGCGAGGTAGAGGTTGCGCTCAAGGTTGGTGGCGTCCACGACGTCCACGACGACGTCGGGGCGCTCTTCGACGACGAAGTTGCGAGCGACAAGCTCTTCGAGGGAGTAGGGGGTGAGGCTGTAGGTGCCGGGGAGGTCAACGATGTCGAGATGATGCTGCTCGAACTCGGTGTGGCCTTCCTTGCGCTCGACAGTGACGCCGGGGTAGTTGCCGACGTGCTGGCGCGCGCCCGTGAGGCTGTTGAAGAGGGTGGTCTTGCCTGAGTTGGGGTTACCGGCAAGTGCGACGACTATGGTTTCATCGCGCGCAGGTGTAGTCATAGGCGCTCAGCTTCGGGTGGCTGGCGGCATGAGATTGTGTGTGTCATGGGAGTGGTCGCACCATGACTCTCTGTGCCATTCCGCGTCCGAGTACGATGCGACTGTTGAGGAGTTTCACAATGAGCGAGCCGCCATGTCCGGCGGTGACAGTGACGGTGGCGCCGGGGACGAAGCCCATATCAGTGAGGTGGCGACGCATGCCGTGGCCGCCGCGGACCTCGACAACCTGATGCGGCCTGTCAGGCGTGGCGAACATGAGCGGGAGCGCGGATTGTGGCAACGGCCTGCTACGAAAGCCGGACATAGATATTGGCCGCCTCCTGGCGTCGCAGCGACAAATGATACCCCCGGATTTTGAACTCCATCGGGTCTCCGAGCGGGGCAAGTCGTTCGACCTCAAGCTCACTGCCGGCGGTGATGCCCATGTCCATGATGCGACGCCTGACGGCTCCGGAGCCACCAAGACGTGCGATGATACCGCTCTGGCCGGGCTCGAGCTGGTTCAGCGTAATGAGTTCCGCATCGTCGGTGACCGGGGCGAACGGGGAGTGCTGGGGGATATCGAGGGCCTTGATGCAGGCGGCACAGTCGTCCGCACACGGCTCCCCCTCCCAGCGGCCCTTGAGATGCTCGAGCCAGTCATCGCCGCCTCGGGGACAGCGCTTGATGAAGTCAATGAGCATGAGGAGGCGTTTGAGGGTTTCGCCGCTTACGGCATGTTCCATCTGGCACGCTTCGTCCTCGGCGGTCTTGGAATCAAGCTGAAGGATGTCGGCGAGGAATTCGCGGAGAGCCTGGTGGCGGACATAGACGTCGCGGGCGATACCGCGGCCCTTGGTAGTGAAACGGATGGCCTTGTACTTCTCGTAGTCAATGAAGTCATCTTGCTGCAGCGTCTGCAGCGCGGAGGTGACCGAGGGCATCTTGACATGGAGGAGGGCGGCGATGTCCTTGACACGGACGGTTCCACGCTCAAGCTCGAGGCGATACATGGCCTCGAGGTAGTCCTCCATTGTGGAGCTGATTGAGGTCACGGGAGCTCCCTCTGGCAGAAATTAGAGCGCTCTAAGTTAGCCTGGACTAATATACCGTATAGTGTACGCTGTGTCAACGGGATATGTCAATATGCACGGCGACGCTGCGTCATCTTGCGAAGAAGAGGAAATGGCCAACGGGGCTACGTGAGCAGGCAGGGGGAACGGCGAACCGACTCAGTCGAAGAGGCCGAGCTGGGGGTCGGTGTCCTTTTCGGGGGGCTGGGG
>JAUWOG010000219.1 GCA_030612305.1 Armatimonadota bacterium
GGCGCGCGGAATTCGTCACCCTCATCGGTCTTCAGCCGCACATTGCCGATTAGCGTCAACTCCTCGGGGATGCCTTCATAGATGGCCTCGTCGGCCCATGCCGTCCGGTGCTCCTGCACGGCCTTGATGTTCCCGACTGCGCTGCCCCTCTTCACGTCTTCATCGTAGTGGTACGTGACCTTCTCGCACGTTATCGTGGTCAGTTCCTCGGCATAGCCTTCGAGCGTGTCCGGCTCCTCGTCCTCCTCCGGCTCCTTCGCTGGCTTCGCACCTGTCCCTTCAGCGGCCGCCTCTTCCTTGTCCTCGTCCGGTTTCTTCTTGCCCACGATGCGCACATTGCCCGTTACCACGGCGATCTTTTTGTCCAGGTCCGCTTCCAGCAGATCGCCGGTGATAGTCGCTTCAGGATCAACGATCTTCAGGCTGCCGGTGGCCCTGGCGCTGTCGGGCTTCGTCGGGTGGTCCTTGTCGTAGTATTCGGCCTCATCGCAATACATCATCACATCCTCGTGGCTCATCACGATGTTGCCGGTCAGGTAGTAGGTGTGCTTCGCCTTATCATGGAACATGCTGTCGGCCCACTGCAGTTCGAAGCGGTCCTCTTCATCGTCGTCCTCGTCCTTCTTCGCCTCTTCGCTCGCGGCAGTTTCATCCGGCTTGGGCTGCTTCTCGGGCTCCGCATCCGCAGTCGTATCCGCGGCCGCCTTCTCGGCCGTCTTGTCGGTCCCCTTCTCGACCTCCTGTGCCCAGCCCCACGCGGCCAGCCCGACGATGCCGGCCAGCAGCAACAACACAACCACTACCCTCGCCCGTCTCATCTTCATCTACCTGCTGAGCTCCTCACGCGCCTTCTCGGTATCGAATACCGCCTGCACAGCCTTCAGCGAGAAGTCCTGCGTCTTGACATTGTATCTGAGGTTCTTGCCGACGAGCGTATTGTTCCCGACGGTCATCTGCACTTTCGACGAGGATGTCACCAGGTCCTGATTGACATGGAAATCAATCGAGTTGGCGCGGACCACCGTGTCTCGGTCCCGCATTGTCACCGTGCTTGGGCACACCAGCTTCTGTTCGTCTTCGACCCATTTCACGATGCTGGTATCGAACACAGCGCCCTCCGGCGACACGGCGCGCACCTTGCCCTCCACCTGCAGGTCCCTTTTCTTCGTGTTCCCGCTGATGCTCTGGGCCGTGACGCGCACCATCGGCTTGCCGGTGTTGTCATAGATGACTGCTTCTCGCACGGCCTGCGCGGCAATGCTTCCCCCACCGCTCCTCAGCGTGACGCCCTCGAGTATCACGCGCCAGGCGGTTCTGCCGCCGGGGCTATGCTTGACCGTTGTCTCCTCTATCATCGCCTGGCCGGGCAACGCCTTCTCACCGGCGATCTGCGAGGCCTCCTCCTGAGTATCCTCACCGCCACGGTTCGCAGTCAGCCGGTAGCCCAGCACGCCGGCCAACAAGGCCAACACAAGCGCAATCCCGAGACCGACCTGCTTGCTCACTGGCGCCCAACCAACCTTCTCCGGCGCGCACGCCTGGGTCCTGAAAGACAGAACCGGACCAACTACCCCGCAAGTGGCAAGCAATTGTGTCCGGTTACAGTCCGCTCAGTTACGCGGCAACGCCCGTACTACGTGCCGCACACTGGACTCAAAATGGCCCGATCGGCGGCCCGGAACTCAACGCGATGTCTGCCGTCACCGTGCGCAACGAGATTACCATCACCGAGGCCGTCCCCGACTTGCTTCCCGTCGAAGCCGTCACAGTCCGCTGCCCTATCTGCACGTTGTACAGCGTGTATCTGCCATCGGCACCGGTGATCGCCGTGTTGCCTCCGACCCATACCTGTGCTCCCGCAACGGCGGCTCCTGCGTCGGCCACAATGCCGGTGATATGACCGAAGCCCGACAGCGGGGCCGGCTTCAGATAGAACGTGCCGGCGCTCTTCACGCCCCCGCCTGCAGCGACCTCTCGCTGCTCCACCGCGTATCCGTCGGCCAGCACGTAAATGGTGATAGCGCGACTATCATCCACGGGCAGGACGAAGGTCCCGTCGGCGGCGGTTGTGGTGACTTTGTCGTTGTCTGTTACCTCCACGTCGGCCAGAGGACGGTGATCGCTGTCATGCAGAATCGTCCCGATGATTGTTGCCGTCACCAGGTCGCTGGAACTACATCCCACGGCCAGAATGATTGCACCAACCAAGACGCTCACGACTGCGATTGAGATCATGGTTCTTAAGTGTGTATGCACCTGGCGCTGCCTCCCTGAGGTGAGTTGGTCTCGTCTCGCCAGTTTACCACAAAGGCGATGACTATCTCAATACCCGTGACCGTAAAGGGTACGAGGCGTCAGGCTGGAAGCCTGACCTACGCGGCCCGCACCTGCACAATCCGCTCAGACTTCAGCCCACCGTGAGAGTGAAATCTATCCCCTCAAGTTTCTGCCCGGCACCGGGCAGAGTCACCATGCGCCTGATCGAGTGGCCCTCATACGAGACCGTTATCTCATACGTGCCCGGCGGCACGAAGACACTATAGCCGCCCTCGATGTCGGTGAAGGTCACGGCGGCCACGAGAGCATTGTTGACATCAAAGACCTCAACCCTTGCTCCCGCGTTGTTTTCTGCGCCCACCAACTCGACGGTGCCACGGATGGTGTACGGCCCGGGCGGCGGCCGGTCTGCCTCCTCATTCATCTGGATCAGCAGAGACCCCATCCCCGGCATCACCTCCACGTTCTCCCGGTAGTCGTCATAGCCCGGCGCCTTCACCACTACCGCCCGCTCGCCGACAAAGACATCCGGCACCGAGAACGCACCGTCTGCATCGCTGTGCACCGGCTCGAGGTCGCCAATGGTCACCTCGGCCCCCGCAATCGGCTGCTGGGTGAAGACATCAACGACGCGGCCGCTGACTGCTATCTTCGTCTCGCCTCCCACCAGCGTGAAGTCAGCCTGCTGCGGCTCGACGGCTCCCTCAGCCTGAATTACATTCATCACCGTCTCCGTCGTCAGGTATCCGTCCGCGGCCACCGTCACCTCCACGCGGCCTATCGGCATGCCTCCGATGATGTAGCAGCCGTCGTTGTCCGTGTGGCCCTTCACGATGACGATCTCCCCGCCGGGTTGCGTGTGCTCGAACGAAACCAGCGCCGAGATCAGCCGTTCCCCGGTCGCGTCATTCCTCACATATCCCTCTACGATGCCGGTCGTGCTCGGGTTTGCCGGCGTCATCGTGACCGTCTCGAACGTCGCTGCGGTTACCGATATCTGTATCGGATACGACTCCGTCACATAGCCACGCGCTGTCACTGTCAGGGGCTGCGTCGGAGGTGTCCCGGTCCCGAACGGAATCCCGCGCACGACGGCACTTCCCTCCGCGACGGTCACTGTCTCCCGCACTCCGCCGACGACCGCCGTAGCCTCCACCTCGAGGAAATCCTCGGTTTCGGCGTCAATGACCCCCACTACCACAATGGCCGAGGTCGGGTCCACGGGTACACTGTCACCGACGCCACCGCAGCCGCACAGCAGCGCCAGACACAGGGCCGCGCAGACAGCCGTCAAGCAACCGATTCTTTTCGCCCTGCTACTGTCCATTGAAGCTCCGTCTCTACCGCTGCAGTTGCATCGGCCGCAGCGCGCCAATCTGTCGCCCATCTTCATCCCGCGCCGTCAGTTGCAACAGGTACATTCCGCCCGGCACGAGCCTGCCCGTCGTATTCCGCATGTTCCACACGATCGTGCCGGCCCCCGAGGGCTGGATGCGATCGCTGCAGACAACGCCCACAGTCCGGCCCGCGATATTCAGCACTCGCACGCTCACTGCCGCCGACTTGCTCAGACTGTAGGTTATCGCCACGCTCTCGTTTGTCTGCGTCGTGCACACCAGCCCTACCGCCAGCGCCTCCGCAGGCTCCGTGTCCAACTCGATGGCCAGGTTCCGCGAGCCGCCCGTCGCATCAGTGCGGAAAGCAAACTGCGTCGAGGTGCGCATGTACTGCCTTCGTCCCGTATCGCGGTCAACCAGCACCGGCCGCACCGCCGCAGGCAGCTTGCTGAGGTCCGGCCAGCTCAGTCGCACCTGCGTCTCCGGAAGCGAGCTGCTCACAGCCAGCTTCCAGCGTTGCGCCCCGTTCTCACCGCGCACATCGGTCAGGTAGGCTGCGCCGTTGGCGCTATCGCCGGGCTGCTGGAACCGCACCTTCACATGGGGGCCGAAATCCGGCGGCGCAACCATGTCGAAGCCTGCATCCGCGCCGCTACCGGCTTCCCGCGCAACACCCAGATACGCGGCGGCATTCCTCAGCCGTCCCGCGCTTGCCCCCAGCGGCAGCTTCCAGGTCAGCTTCCGCCCCTCGCCTCTGCTCTCCCTTACGCTCTCCGCCGCGACCTCGCCGGCCACCGGGAAATAGATATGAACACCCGGCGAGCGCAGCACGCGGAACCAATACCCCGCAAACGGATTGAGCGCCTCCACCGTGTCATAGCCGGCTTGCTGATCGTAGGAGAAGATGCCCTGCTGCACCCAGCCGTTGTCCACTGCCTCGGCCAGGCCCACGGGTTCGGCCTCTCCGAACTGCACCTGGATACCCTCGATGCTGATCGGGTCGCGCCGGGGGCTGCCGATGATATTCCAGCCTATCGGCAGATAGACGCGCGCCGGCTCGTCTTCCGCAGGCAGCAGCCCGAACATCTGCATGCTGACGTCTTGGAATATCTTCATCCAGAAGCCGCGCCCGGGCGCGAACGGCGCGCTGTCCGGCCAGACCGTGTACTTGTCCTCGCCCTCGAGCGTCGGGTCCCATCCCGCCAGCAGGAGGCGGTCCGCCGCGATGCCCAGAACTGCCGGCGCGTCGTTGACCATCGGCCGTGCGGGCAGAGACATCAGGTGCAGGCCCGTCTCACCCTTCAGGTAAGTATGCGTGACACGGGTCTGCTCGCCGCCCTCAATGAACGTCACATACGAATCCCAGCCCACGTTGTACGTCCGCGTCACCGTCTGCGCAAGCTTGTTGTGGAACTGTATCTCCAGTTGCATCGGGCGCAGCGCATTGGCGGTGATCCTGTCTCCCCCCACCCCCCGGGTGCCCGCGGGCTTGGTCCGGCCGTCCCCGCCGGGGCCCTCTATGGGGCCCGCCGCGGTGGCGAGGCGGGCGCCGTGGCGG
>JAUWOG010000064.1 GCA_030612305.1 Armatimonadota bacterium
GGTAGTGATGATCTCGTCGGGGGGGCCCTGCGCCACGATGCGACCGTCGCTGAGCAGCACGATGTCATCGAAGAACGCGGCGGTGAGGTTCAGGTTGTGGGAGACGCAGACGATGGGCTTGCCCTGCTCGGTGTTGAGCGAGTGGAGCAGACGCAGGATCTGTATCTGGTGGTTGATGTCGAGGAAGGCGGTCGGTTCGTCGAGGAGCATGATGGGGGCCTGCTGGGCAAGGCAGCGGGCGATGATGAGACGCTGCAATTCGCCGCCGGAAAGCTCCGTGATGGGGCGGTCGCGGAGGTGCTCGGTCTCGGTGTCGGACATCGCGTCGGCGGCGCCCTGGCGGTCGTGGGCGCTTTCGGCCTGGAGGCGGCCGAGATGCGGACTACGACCCATGAGTACGAATTCCAGCGCGGTGAAGGCGAAGAGGATGGTGCTCATCTGAGGGACGACGGCGATGTGGCGGGCGACGTGCCTGCGGCCGCAGGAAGCCAGAGAGCGGCCATGGAGGAGGACCTCGCCGGTCATGGCCGGGAGGACTCCTGAAAGCGCGCGGATGAGAGTGCTCTTCCCCGAGCCGTTGGGGCCGATGAGGGCGATCATGTTGCCATGGGCGACGCGGAGGTCCACACCATGGAGGACCTCGCGGCGCTCGTAGCCGGCGACCAGGCGTCTAGTCTCGAGGACAGTATCGTTAGTCATTGTGTTGGATGCAGATTGCGGTTGTGGTTGCGCTGTGCGTTGGCGCGGACGGACTCGGGCTGGAAGCTGCGAACGCGGGAGGACGCTGCGCGTCCTCTTCGCGTTCCCACCTGACCTGCGCTCCGCGCAGGTCCGGCCGAGCCACCCATTCCTTGCGGGCCCAGGAAGCCTGCCCCAAGGAACGGCAACGGCTGTGGGCCGGATACTACGTATTCGGCCCCTCCGTACGGCAGCGGCAGAGGGCAAAGGCGGGAAGGCGGAGGCACTTTGGCCTGGCGGTAGACGGCTTCTGATTCGGGAGTGTCTTCCATGTCAGCGGCAGGCTGGAGGCAGCGGATGAGCCGGTCGAAACCAAGCAGGAGCCTCGGCCCAGGGATGGTGATGAGGTCGTCGTCAATGGTATAGACGCGACCATCGGCAACGGCGGGAAGCCCTGCCCACGCGGGGTCATCACGCAAGCGCGCCAGCAGCCTCTCCGCGCTCTCCGGATCGGGCTGGCTCGCGTGCCGGGAGGCGAAGACGAGTACCTCCGGCGCGGCGGCGACGATGGTCTCTCTGGATACCTGCAGCCAGGGCATCTGTTCCCCGGTGGGGGTTGTGGCGGATATGACATGGAGGCCGCCGGCGTCGGCGATGAGACTGGCAATGAAGGAGCCCTCGCCTGCGACGAAGAGGGGGTCCATGGAGAGGACGAAGACAGTGCGGGGTCGTCCGGCTTTTTTTGCAGCGGCGCGGGCGCTGTCGGCTATCTCCGTGGCTCGCTGCTGCATCTTCCCGACGATCTCGTCCACGTGGTCCTCGGTGCCGATCATGCGCCCGAACGTCTTCATGCAGGAGAAGACATCATTGAGGCTGTGTGGATCAACGCCGAGCACCTGGAAGCCGAAGCCGCGCAGCTTGTCGAAGACCTCCGCCGGCGTACCACGGGAGGTGATGATGAGATCGGGATTGATGCTGAGAATCTGCTCGTAGTCGGGGTTGAGGATATCGCCGATTTGCGGTTTGCGGGTCATGTTGGGCGGATAGTCGGTGTATCTGTCCACGCCGCTGATGTGACTGGCGGCGCCGATTCTCGCCAGCATCTCGGCGATGTTGGGCTGGAGGGTGACGATGCTGAGAGGCGGCCGCTGCAGCACGATGTCAGGCCCTTTGGCACTGGGGAAGGTGCGGGGCCAGGTTTCGGGCTGGGGGAGGGTCTCGGCGGTGCGGTCCATCGGCGAGGGGCGGTCGAGTGTCACCTCAGGCGTGGGCCGGCAGCCGGTGATGACTGCGCCGCCGAAGACGCACAGCCCAAGGACGAGCAGCAGCGATGGGCAGCACGTTGGTGGCTGATGTCGAGCAGGCCGATGACGTGATGTGATCATGAGAATGAGCAAACTGCCTCCAAACAAAAAAAGGCCGCCTCGTGGCGGCCTCTCATGGATGCCATTTTGCCCGCCCTCGAGGGCACATCAGGCTCGCAGGGCCGTCTCCTGGCTTCCGGATCGTCCTAGTCACCCGACCTTCCCGTGGGAGCATCCCGGTGGTCATCGTGGGCTTTCGTACCCGGTCACAGTTGCGGGGCAGCGGCGGATTTGCACCGCCTTCCGTAGTGTCTATCAAACACTACTCTGCAAGCTTATTCAGTTTGGATTGAGTTTATCACAGCAGCGTCGGCTTTGCAACTGCGGCGTTTCGTTTGACAACACCGGAGTATGTGGTATACTATATCTGGGATCTCAACCTCGGCTCATCCGGGTAGTAGGATCCCTCCGGGCAGCGCCAGCTGCCCTTTCTTTTTTGGTTATATGCGAACGAAGCCCGGCAGGTTCTCGCCAGGTCCATGCGACGACCTGGCCTCCCGTGGTCGTATCAGTCGGCCTCAGGGCGATTGCGGGCGGACAATGCCGTGTGCCATAGTCATGATGCTGAACGAAGCCCAGCAGGTTCTCGCCAGGTCCATGCCACGACTTGGCCACGTAGCGTTGATCACCTTGAAGCCTTTTTCCTGTACGCGCTCAACACAGGGAATCATGTCCGCGTCTGATGATACGAGAACAGCCACGTCGAAGGCACCCTCCCAGGCCAACGACAGCAGATCAGTCACGATCGCCGTGTCCACGCCCTTCTCCCGACTGCGCGTAAGTGGCTTGTTGCAGGAGGGACAGACTGCGAACTCCTGCTGGCACTCACGACAGTAGAACTTCGCAGGTTTGTCCTTTCTTTCGGTGACGAAGACCCGGAAGCTGGCTTGCACATCGAGGAAGTCGTTGAGCCACCTCTTCAGCCCAACGTCTTCCTCTCTGCTCGGGTTGTAGGAGGCATAGACCCGGGTTTCTTCCAGTTGTAGTGCCTGCGCGATGCCTGCGTTCGTAACCGCGGCGTGTGCCTGCGCGACAAGTTCCGCAGGCAGCCTCGCCCAATCACAACGCTTCTCTTTGGTCAGGTGTTCGTTCCACTGCAGTTGAAAGTTCCAGAAGTCCACGAACAGCCGCACGCGATATGACACTGGTACTACCTCCAGGGAAGGCAATGCGGGGACCCACTTTCGCGGGTCCCCGGCAAAATCATTCGAGCCCCGAAAGGCTCGGCGGCGTATTTGGTGAGGCCCGAAGGCTCTCACGGCAGTCTATTGCTACTATTGTAGGCACACAAAGGGCCGAAGTCAAGCGATTTCGCCTGCACTCACCTCCACGAGCCACTGATACACCAGGGAGAGGTGTGGTGGCCGGCGCCTCTGCCCTGAGTAGGCGTGTCGCGTGAGAAGACGACCGCGTGGGCGGCACGGATAGTCTCACCAATAGGGTAGCACTTCTTGCTACCGGGCACAATCGGAATTTGCAGCGAACAAAAGGCGGCCCCGGTGTATGTAGCCGGGGCCGCTGGGTGGCGGCAAGAGCCGAAGTGGCAGCGGTGGGAGACAAACCTACCCCCTTCCCGAATAGAGAAGGGGGCCAGGGAGCGGGGCGGCCGTTGCCGTCAGCCCTGCCTTTGTTGCTACATCGGCAGCAACTGGAACGGATCCGTCGTCAAGTCCTGCGCGCCCAGGTCGAACTCCATCAGCGGAGGTACCCACTGAAATCCACTGGGCGCTGCGGGGACCTCGACCGTCAGCACGCAGTGGCCCGGCGAGATGTCGGTGAACACAGCCATCCCGAGCGCGCAGGTCCAGGCGCGGTAGATCAGGCCCGATGAGTGGTCGAGCTTGACTGTCACGTCGGCCATGGGCTTGCCATCAGCGCCGATCACGGGGACGGTGAGGGCGACCTTCCCGGCCTGGCGGCGTACGAAGTCCTGGCCGTCTATGCCGCGTCCGGACTTCTTGATGATATCGCGGCCCGAGGGGTCCCAGTAGCTCCCTGCGGGCGCCAGGGCGGGGACGATACGGTACTCGCCGACCGGGACGCTTGAGAAGGTGTAGCGGCCGGCAGCGTTGCTTTTCGTGTCGAGGGAGACCCAGCGCGTTCCAACCGAGCTGTCCGCGGCTTCCGCGTCGGGGTCGTGCGTGTAGATGACAACGGAATGCCCAGCGATGGGCTCGCCGGCGGCAGTGGTGAGCTTCCCGGTGACCTCGTCGGGGGCGGCGTCCGTCGGCGGGATGCAGGTCTCGCCCTCTTCGATCGGACGCACCCACAACTTGGCCGCCTGCTCCTTCGCCACCGGGGCATCGCCTCGGCCCACAATATCCTTGAATTGCGTTTCCAGCGCGGAAGGGGCAAGGCCAGCCAGTCCCTTCGCGATGATCTCATTGCCGAAGAGACTGCCGGGATCGAAGACGCCCAGCGATGTGAGGACACCGGGTATGCGGAACGTGGCCTGCGCGTTCACGTCTGTGGAGGTGATGACGACCGCTGCTCGCCCGGTCAAGTTCTTGAGTTGCCTGGGGAAGAACTGTTGGGCGGCTTCAAGAGTCTTGCCGGCATAACACATGTCGATGACCACGATGATGTGACAGGCGTTGACTCGGGAAAGCAGGAAATTCTGAGGGGTGAGCCACTGGCTCTGCTGCTGCCCCAGGGACTCGTCGGTACGCTTGAACATGATTTCTCCATTGGGCACGTCGCCGTCCGCTTTTGCGGGCGAGACGCCCCAAGCAGATGAGTCATCGGCCTCACCCTCCACGCCGGCGTGGGTGGCCATGTAGAGGAAGAAGGTGTCGCAGGGCTTCATCCTGGAGTTGTAGTCATCAAACACAGGGCGGTACACCGCGCCAAAGGTGGCACTCGGGCCGGGCTTGATGTAGGTCCTGTGTCCGGCGGGGAGCGCGTCGTACATGTTCAAGGCCGCCCAGCGAAACGCCTCCTCATTAGTGCCCGCTATGCAAATGCTCCACCATTCGCTCTCCCCGCCCTCGCACTCTGGAATGTGGTCGCGAGGGCCCACGGCCTGCATGATGTCGGCCATCGGCGCCAGGGCGGAGTAGCGCGGCTGCACATCCGGTAACTGGGTGGGCTCGTGGAGCATGTCGGGCCCGGCTCTCTGTCCGAGCGGGCGCCAGATGTCAATGTCATTGAGGCGGGGCCAGTAGGAACGCGCGAAGGCCGTGACCTCCCCGGTCGCATCGTCCACGAGGACATGCTTCACCGGATGTGCGAAGCCAGAGAGGCAGTACGGATCAACAAGGAACAGCCACGCCGGACGTGCGACGGTCGTCTGATGGTAATGTGGGAATTCGCTCGCGTCCTCAGTGGAGAGGATTGTTCCCGCCGGGAGGGGCTGCTGGCTTCCAGCCACCAGCGTGCTCTCGGGTGAGGGAAGCTCACCGGCGTCCTGCAGCATCTGGAAGGCCTGCTCGCGGGTCATCTTCGCGGTGCCCAGTCGCAGCGTCCGGGCTGCAACCACGGTCAGCCGCCAGGTGCCCGTCTTCCCTTCGGCGGCCACGAGTAGAGCTTGGGGCCCCGCGGGAACATTCTGGAGCGTGAAGCGGCCGTCCGCGCCCGTCGTCACCCCGACGGTGGTGTTCTCGATGGAGAGGACGGCGCCGTTGAGAGGCTTCATGCCTGTGGGTGGCTCCGGAGTGGCGGCAATGACCGTTGTCTGCTCCAGGGGCGCTCCGGCGTCGGCTCCGGCGGGCGTGAACAGATACCCCGTGACGGTCCCTGTCGTCGCCACGGCACCCGCGGGCGGCGCGGCCACGCCGCTACTACCACACCCGGAAAGGCAAGCCGCCATCAACACCAGGCAGCCCGCAAGAACCCACAATATCGCAGTGCATCTCCCACCAAGAACTCCTGCCGTCCTTCGTGAGCAATTCGCGTCAGGCCATGTTCGCATGGGAGCCTGCCTCCTATTGTGTACCAGACACTACCTTGTGAGCTTTTTCGGTCTGGATTCAGTCTAGCACAGCAGCGTCGGCTTTGCAACTGCAGCGAACAAAAGGCGGCCCCGGTGTGAGTAGCCGGGGCCGCTGGAGTGCATGGTCGAGGTGATTGACAGGTTAGCCGGGCTTATGGCTCCGGGACCTCCGGAACGCTCTTCATTGCTTCGTCAATCATCTCCTGCGGGAGTTCGTAGTCGATGAGATTGCCGGTGAGATAGGCGTCATAGGAGGCCATATCGAAGTGCCCGTGGCCGCTGTAGGCGATGACGATGCACTTCTCCTCGCCGGTCTCCTTGCACTTGAGGGCCTCATCAATGGCTGCTTTGATGGCGTGTGCGGTCTCGGGTGCTGGGAGATGTCCTTCGCTGCGTGCCCAGGTGACTGCGGCCTCGAACCCCACGTACTGAGGGAAGGCGCGCGGCTTGATGACATTCTGGGCAACCAAGAGCGAGCCGAGCGGCGCGTCGCCATGATAGCGGAGCCCACCGGCGTGAATTGGCGGCGGGACGAACTTGTGCCCGAGTGTGTGCATCTTGAGTAGTGGGGTCATCTGGGCGTTATCGCCGAAGTCGTAGCGGTATGGAGCGCGGGTGAGTGTCGGGCAGGCAGTGGGCTCGGTGGCGATGATTTCAATGTCCTGGCCGTCGAGCTTGTCCTTGACGAAGGGGAAGCAGAAGCCGGCGAAGTTGGAGCCGCCGCCGACGCAACCGATCATCATGTCCGGCTTCTCGCCGGCGATGGCGAGCTGCTTCTTGAGCTCGAGGCCGTTGATGGTCTGGTGGAGCATGACGTGGTTGAGCACGCTACCGAGGGCGTACTTGGTGTCCTCACGTCCGACAGTGTCCTCGAGCGCTTCGGATATGGCGATGCCGAGGCTGCCCGGCGAGTCGGGGTCTTCGGCGAGAATTGCGCGTCCGACGTTGGTGCGGTCGCTGGGGGAGGGGATGCACTCGCCGCCCCAGGTCTGCATCAGGAGACGGCGGTACGGTTTCTGGTCGTAGCTGATGCGCACCATATAGACGCAGATCTCGATATCGAACAGCGCGCCAGCCAGCGACAGCGCGCTTCCCCACTGCCCGGCGCCGGTCTCCGTAGCGATGCGGGTGACGCCTTCCTGCTTGTTGTAGTATGCCTGAGCGACGGCGGTGTTGGGCTTGTGGCTGCCGGCAGGACTGACGCTTTCGTTCTTGTAGTAGATGCGCGCGGGAGTGCCGAGCTCCTCCTCGAGTGCGAAGGCGCGATGCAGCGGACTGGGTCGCCAGCGCGTGTATATGCGCATGACGTCGTCGGGGATCTCGATCCACCGCTCCATGCTGACTTCCTGCATGATGAGCTCCATGGGGAAGAGGGGGGCGAGGTCTCCGGGTCCGATCGGTTCGCCGGTACCGGGGTTGAGCGGCGGCATCAGCGGTGCCGGCAGGTCGGGTTGAATGTTGTACCAGGCCTGCGGCATCTCGCTCTCGGAAAGGAATATCTTGGCATCAGCCATTTGTGTCTGCCTCCTCATTGTTGCCGTCGCCGTGGCGGTGAAAAGTGCGGACAGATCGGGTTGTTGGGGCTATTGCGGTTGTGCGGCGATGGGCATCTGGTTTTGGGGTTCGTACGGAAAACCCCGGCAATGCTCTTGTGGCGGATGGGCGCTGTTTGGCAATGTGCAATGAACAAGCCTCCCGCAGCCCTGCGGGAGGTGTCCGTTGGTGCCTAATAGTACGCAACTAGTGGCGTGATGTCAACCGGAAGGTCGTGTCGAGGGGCAGGTATCGGCGTGCCGGAAGCTGAACTATACTACGTAGCAGCCGTCGCAGAGGGCGGCTGCGCAAACTTGCAGGACAGGCAATAGTCCACAGGAGGTGTTGCGTATGGGGGAGATGACAGGGATGTCTCCGGTGAAAGTGGCTCTGGAAGAGACGGGGATTGTTGATACCCACGAGCATATTCGGCCACTGGCAGAGGTGCGGGAGGGCCCGTGGGATTTCATCGAGCTGTGCAAGGAGAGCTATGTGGCCGCCGACTTTGCATCCGCCGGGATGACTGCGGCTGATTGGCCGGGTGCGGAGCTTGAGCCCGAGGAGCGCTGGGCCGCTTTCGAGCCGTGGATGCGGCGGGTGGAGAATACCGCGTACTACCGGAGTCTGCTGGCGGGATGCCGGAAGCTGCATGGTGTGCCGGAGGAGGATGAGGTGACCGCCGAGAGCTTCGTGGCACTGACGCCGAAGATGGAAGCCGCGCGGAGACGCGATGACCTCTTCGACTGGGCGCTGGGCGAGGTCGGCAATATTGAATGCGCGCTGCAGGACCCGCACTGGAGCCCGTTTGAGACGGAAACGGATGGGCAGGTGCTGCGTCCGGTGCTGCGGATCAACTCGTTTGTGATGGCACCATTCGAGGGCCAGGTGGACCATAACGAGGCTTCCCCGCATGACTGCGCGGCGAAGCTGGGATTCTCGGTGAGCGGGTTCGACAGCTATCTGGAACTGATCCACAAGGCAGTGGAGCATTACAGGGCGGGTGGCGCGCTGGCGATCAAGTCGTCGCTGGCGTACGACCGCTCGATAGATTTCGGGCAGGGGGAGAAGGAAGATGCGCGGCGGCTGTATGAGCGCGGCCCGGACGGCCTGGATGCCGCAGAGACGAAGGCGCTGCAGGATTTCCTGATGTACGAGGTGGTGGATGCGGCGACGGAGCAGGGCCTGCCGGTGCAGATTCATACGGGCATCAGAGCGGGCAGCGGGGACACTCGGGGGACGAATCCGATGCTGCTGATGGACCTGCTGCTGGCTCGTCCGAATGCGCGCTTCGACCTGTTTCACGGCGGGTATCCGTACTGCTCGGAGCTGACGGTGATGGCGAAGGGGCTGCCGAATGTATGGCTGGATATGTGCTGGCTGCCGATCATCTCGCCGTCAGTGGTGCGGCGGATGCTGCAGGAATGGATCGAGGCAGTGCCGATGAGCAAGATCATGTGGGGAGGGGACTGCTCGCGTGTGGAGGCGGCGTTAGGGGCGGCGGAGTTCGGCAAGG
>JAUWOG010000191.1 GCA_030612305.1 Armatimonadota bacterium
GCAGTTGGCCTGTTGTGCCAACTGCCGCCCCCACGGGTCGTCCAGGTTGATAGCACCAACCATGTCCGGCGAGAAGGCCACGTACTCGGTGAAAAGGACCGCCTTGGAGGCGAAGTAACTGTCCATGTCGCTGTGCCAGTCGAGATGGTCCTGAGTTATGTTGGTCAGAGCCGCCGCTGCAAAGCTGACACCCCAGGCGCGATCGAGATCGAGGGCGTGTGATGTGACCTCCATGGCTGCATGCGTCACGCCTCGCTGCACCATCTCGGCCAAGACACTCTGCAATCCAACTGCGTCGGGAGTCGTGCGATCCCCGGGGATATGCTGGTCGAGAACGGTGCATCCGAGGGTGCCGACTGTGCCCGTCTTGTAGCCGGCCGCGCGGAAGATGGCATCGAGTATCGCTATGGTCGTTGTCTTACCGTTTGTGCCGGTGACACCGACAAGCGTCAGGTGACGCGATGGATGATCGTAGAAGCGGGTCGCAAGCGCCGCCAGAGCGCGCCGGCTGTCGTCCACGCATAGTGTGCAGGATGCTCCTGAAGCTGTGGCGGCGTAGGCGGGATCACTGAGCACGATGGCCGCCGCACCCTTGCCGATGGCCTCGGCGATGTAGTCGTGGCCGTCGTGAACGTAGCCGCGGACGGCAACGAAGATGTATCCGGGCTGCACGTGCCGCGAGTCCGCGGTGATGCCTGCGACAGCGACGTCAGCGCCCGAGGGCCCTGTCTCAGACAGCCCTGTTGCCAGTTGATACAGCGTCCTGGATGATTGTATCTCGTCCACCCCTGTGTGTTGTCCGTTGCCACAACGTGGCACGGTGAGTTCTCAGGGCCCGGCAAGCTGTCGCATGGCAAAGCCGGCTATGTCACGAGCCACCGGGCCCGCTGTGTCAGCGCCATGGTGGCTTCTTTGCGGTTCGTCACAAGCGACGAAGATGACGAACTGTGGATCATCCACAGGACAGATGAGGAGGAATGATGTTACGTACCTGCCGCGCGGAAACGAGCGTGTGACAGGGTCCCACTTCTGCGCGGTGCCCGTCTTGGCAGCCACTGCTATACCCTCGATGGCAGCGACTCGTGCGGTTCCGTTCTCAACAGCCGTCTGCATCATCTGCAAGACCGACTTGGCTGTCTTCTCACTGCAGACGCGAACCGGCTCAGGCAATTCCGGCTGCTTGTACAATGTGCCATCCTTGTTGTACACGCCTGCCAATATGTGGGGTTGCATCTGGAGACCGCGATTGGCCAGTGCCGTAGCGGCCGATGCAAGCTGCAAGCTGCTGACACTGAGACTCTGACCGAACCCCATTGAGGCGAGGTCGCGCCTGGGAACGCTATGGGAGCGTGTGAGGCGGCCGGCGGTCTCGCCGTGGAAACCGGCGCGCGTTGGCGAGCCGAAGCCGGCCAGCCGCAGGAAGGAGATGTACTTGTCGGCTCCGAGTTCCAGTGCGGTCTGTGCCGCGGCGACGTTGCAGGAGACTGCTATCATGCGTTCCATGTCCACGGTGCCGTGTCCGCGTGTGGCCCACTCGCCCCAGCAATTGATGGGCCGGCCGCCCGCATTGAAGTGGCCCGCGCAGTTGTGTGTCATCTTGGGGTCTATGTCGTTTTCCAGACAGGCCGCAGCGAGAAACACCTTGAGGGTACTACCGGGCTCGAAGTCCTGCTCTACGGCCATATTGGTAAGGTGCTCCTGGGTGAACGCATCCTTCGCGTCCTTCGGGGCGTCCACTCCCGCCACGAGGATGTTCGGATCAAATGCCGGTCGGGAACACACCGCGAGTATGGCCCCTGTTTGAGGCTTGATTACCACCGCAGTTGCACCAACCGGCGTTTCTCTCTTCCACAGAGCATCCATACACGCTTCGACGTAGCTCTGCAGCTTGACGTTGAGCGTCAGCATGATGTCGAGACCGGGCACTGGCGGCAGGTAGGCGTCGTCCTGTCCGAGTGTCGGGCCGCCGTGCGGATCAGCGACCGAGGCGACTGCCGACGGCTTGCCGTCAAGGAGGAGGGCATATCTGTGCTCGAGGCCGGCAAGGGGTACGTGGAATTGGTTGCGTATGCCGATGGCGTGGACTGCCAGCTTGCCGAGGGGGTAGTTGCGCTTGTACGTGGGCTCCAGCACGATGCCGGAGATCTTCGCCTCGCGGATTGGCGCGACCTGATCGGGCTCAAGCCACTGGCGGAGGACAACGCGGCTGGAGTTGGCTTGGCCCTCGAGGCGCTTTCTGATTGAGGCGGCGTCCTGGCGAAGGATCTGGGCGAGTTGCTGGGCTACGCCCGCAAGCGGCTCTTTCTCTCGTCGCATGATGCGGAGATCAGCAATCAGGGAGAATGAATAGGTGCTCTTGGCGAGTACTGATCCGTCACTGGCGAGGATGCTGCCCGGCACGGCCATGTCGGTGTGCGGCGCAGTCGTAACGTAGGGAGCAATGTGGTCAAGGTAGTAGCCAACGCGGATCACCTGTGTTTCGAGGAGCCGCAACGCTATGAGGATCAGGCCCGCTATGAGAAGACGACCCAACCACAGCGCACGGCGACGCTGTGGCTCATAGTTCATGTTTGACCCTCCCAGGCATAGTGACCACATGCAGGATGGAGGCAGCGCATTTGCCTTCGATAGCCTGGTGCGCGCCAACGGCAGGCAGCAAACCGGGCGCGACCGGCATCAGGGCACGGCAGCACGTATGGCCCCGCGTGGGGCACACGTGCTACCACCAGAAGTCGCAACCGGTGATGCCGGCCTCAACCGCCGGCAGCCGAGGGAGAATTGAGGCCGGAGGCTGCGGCGCAGCACGACCCGTAGGCCTGAGCATGTGCGTGTCCGACGGCTCTGCCGCAGGCACATTCCGCACCGCGATAACGCGGCCCGATCCCGGTACCGGAGCTTTCACCATGCCGAGCAATGGAGCCAATCGCTCGAGACGAGCCGGGTCGCAGATTTCTGCGCGCCGGCGGGCGAGTTCGCCTTGCTTGAGCGTCTCAGTGGCGATGAGACGGTCCAAGCGGCGACATTCGCTCTGCAACTCGCTCATGCGCGCCCACCCCGAGATATAGCAAAGAAGCAACAGGCCCGCCAATGTAACGCGGGCCAACACCGACCACTGCACACCACCACCAGCTTGACGGTTTCGTTCTCCCACTTTGTTATGCCCCCTCTTGATCCGGCATTACCCGGTGCGCGGCGAGGTACTCCGAGAAATGCCTGCGTGCGTGCCGGCTGACAGCGCTGCTCCGCGCCCCGGAGCGGCCGATGCAGTCTGACACGAAGGACGCGTACTCCTCACGACATGAGAATCACGAGCATGGCGAGACTAAAAAACCGCGCAGGCGCGACGTAGTGCGAATGGTGCGTTGGCAATTGCGGGGTCTGTTACGGCGTGCGGTGGTGTTGACTGTTGCTTCATGTCTTGTTAGCATACATTGCTCTCACAGTTCAACTGCTGTCGTGATTGTTGCTGTTCCTCGTTTCGCAACTGCTGCAAATGGTGCTGCAGGTGTTGTTTGGTTGCTGCTTTGACAATTGCTTCATCGTGTGCTGCGTTCGCTGGTGTAGCTGTTGGGATGTCAATTGCTCCAGTTGTCGCACCCACCCGTGGGTTTGGAGCCCCGCACCTCCGTAGCCTGAACGGAGATCGGGCTCCAAAGCGGTAATCGGTCTATGGTTTCAAGGTTCGCCGCGAGGCGGGGTGCCTGAACCCCGAACTCGCGTGACGCTGCTGCGCAGCGGCAATGCTTCGACGGCAAAAAGTCGGGCGGACCTGCAGGTCGCCGGCTCTGAAGGAGAAGGCTTCAGCGGCTTGTTGAAGAGCCTTCGGACCAGCGGCCTGGCATCGGGCGGCTCCGGCAGCCACGGCGGCGCATCATGGCCTCGTTCCAGGCGCTCCAGAATCCGTCTCATCGTGCGGAACTCCAGGCTGTGGTAGGAGATCGCCACGAGCCTGCCGCTCCCCGGCCTGAGTGCTTTGACCATCAGCTCCAGGCCCTCCTCAAGGTTCTCAAGTTCCCTGTTGATGTGCATTCTGATCGAGAGCATGGCAGAGGCCGGTTGGCGCTTGCTGCGGTCGCCGCCGGTCGCTCGGGTGATGATGTCGGCGAGTTCGGCGCTGGTCTGGATCGGCCTGGCCTGCCGCGCCGCACAGATGGCTCGCGCTATCTGCCCCGCTTCGCGCGCAGTCTGCGTGCTCCGCAGTATGCGCCGCAATTCCTTTTCTTCAGCCGTGTTGAGAAGGTCATCGGCTGTCTGGCTGCCGGCGCTGGGATCCAACCTCATGTCCAGCGTCGTTCCCGCAAAGCCTATCCCCCGCTCGGGCTTGAGAAACTGCGGGCGAGCCAGACCGGCATCAAGGATGATTCCGTCCGCGCACTCCACGCCGGCTTGTGCCATTACCTCAGGAAGCTGAGTGAAGTTGGCGTGGAAGAGGGAGACTCTCTCGCCGTAGGGAGCGAGGCGCTCTCTGGCGATGTCGAGCATCTCCGCGTCCTGGTCAATGCCGATGAGCTTGCCTGTCGGAGCCGAGTTGTTAAGGATCGCTATGGCGTGCCCGCCGCAACCAAGAGTCGTGTCAATCGTGAGTTGGCCCGGCCGGGCCGACAGCCACTTCAAAGTTTCGGACAACATGCAGGGGTGGTGGTCATCATGATGGCTCATCCGCTCCCACCTCGGCCTGCTGTTTGCACCCTTCAATCAACATGGTCTCGGCCCGGTTGTAGAGATTGTCGGCGTTGTGTGGCTCGCCCAAAGTGGCCTCGGGCCACAGCTCCAGCCATTCACAATCGCCGTCAACCATGTGGATGATATCAACGCTGGGATGGGCAGAATGTAGTTGAGCGCGCGCCATGTAGGCAGGCGGCAGGCGGAGTCGGAATTGCCCGTCCAGCTTCACGCTTGCGCTGGTGGCTATCATCTGCCGATACACCTTGCGCCTCTCCAGGGGGGTGAGGCTGCGTTGTGCCATTGCCATTGTTTGGGCGGAGTACTTGGCCCAGTTCTCTTCGTCGAAAATGAGGATTGATGTCTGGGCTCCCTGGGCGATGATGACCTCTTTGCCAACAACGTCAACATGGTACTCCTTCAAGGCCACTCGCGAGTCGGTGACCTTGACACTGACCATTCTGGCTGTAGTTGGTGCTTGTGCTGTAGTTGGCATCGGCGGTCTCTCTGGTCGAGTTCGGACAAGTTGGGTGGACCCGTCTCGCCTGGTATCTCCGGTCTTCTCGGGGCTATGGAGGAGCTCGTGCCCACAATCTGCTGGATTCTCCTGGCAGGGAATTGTAATCGCCGAGCTTCAGGATGTCAAGGTTTGCCCTGAAAAAAATTGCCGTGGCATCAGATTCGGTGCTTGTCACGGATTGATTGCGGACGTGAAAACGGGGCCCTTTTCGGGGCCCCGTTTGCCGATGAGACAGGCATCAACAAGCGCGCAAGGTTACTTGGCTGGCGCCTCTGCGCGCCGGCCTGAGGCGTCCGATGAGAGCACTCTGAAC
>JAUWOG010000215.1 GCA_030612305.1 Armatimonadota bacterium
TAGGGCGAAGGAGTGCCGCCTACTCCCGCGGACCTGTGCCGCGCCGGCCGTTGCCGTATGCCGTTCGGAGGGGCCGAATACGGAGGCGCTGCCGTTCGCGCTGGAGTATCCGGCCCACCGCCTTTGCCTTCCGCCTTTGCCTTCGCCGTCGCCTCTATGAATTGGGTGGCTCGGCCTGAGCTTGCCGATGCCTTTGCCATTTGCCTTCGCCGTCTGCCTTTCAGCCACGAGCCTCGCTACCTACAACTCAAACGCGCACCCCACTACGCCGCCGCCGACTGCACCGGCCTCAGACAATCCCGCGACACGGCCAGCACCAGCCCCAGCGCGATGAAATTCGCCACCAGCGAGCTGCCACCGTAGCTGACAAATGGCAGCGTGATCCCCGTCAGCGGGATGATCCGCAGGACGCCGCCGATAATCACCAGCGTCTGCAGCGCAAACACGATCCCCAGATTCGCAGCCAGCATCGCCCCAAACCGGTCCCGCGACTGCCAGGCGATGTTGAACGTCCGGAACGCCACCAGCACGAACAGCAGCATCAACCCGACGCCGCCCAGCAGCCCGAGCTCCTCACCGATGACGGCGAATATCGTGTCCGTGTGTGCTGCGGGGAGACTCTCCGGGAAGCCGTTGCCAAAGCCGACGCCGCTGATGCCGCCCGCTGCAAGCCCGAACAGCCCCTGCAGTATCTGGTGCCCGGCCCCATACGGATCGGCATGTGGCGTCAGCCAGGCCTCGAACCGCCGCCCCACATGCGGCATGTAGTAGTACGCTGCCACGGCTCCCCCGGCGAACAGCCCGGTCATCAGCGCGGCGTACCGCTTCCGCCCGGTCACCAGGTAGCTCACTGCCACGAAAAGCCCCAGGAACAGCATCGCCGCACCCAGGTCGCGCAGGAACACAAACAGCGCCAGCGAGAAGCCGGTCACCAGCAGAAGCGGCGCCATGTATCGCAGCGCCAGCGAAGCCATCAGCCCCGCCTCCCGGCTCTGACTCCGGATGATGTCGCCCTTATCCGCCGCATATCCCGCCAGGAAAACGCAAATCAGGATCTTGGCAAACTCTCCCGGCTGCACCGAGACCAGCCCCTCGACGCCGAGCCACAGCCGCGCCCCGCCATGCTCCTGGCCCCACACCATCGTGGCAACCATCAGCACGATCGCCCCGACGCCCGCCGTGTACTTGTACCTCGCCACATCCCGCACATCGTCAATCAGGTAGTACGTCATCACCATCAGCGAACTGCCCAGCAGCACCCAGATGATCTGTCGCGAGGCGATCTCCGGGTCCAGCCGCCACAGGAAAATCACGCCGCAGCCGGTTATCAGACACACCGCCGGCAGCAGCAGATGGTCCCGCCGATTCCCGTCGGCCTGCAGCAGCAGCGCCGCCACGATGAAGCTCCCCGCCACCGTCATGATGCGGAGCAGCCGCAGCGGTGACTCCCCCTGCGACATACACACCAGCAGCAGCCCCAGCGCCATCAGCGCCGTGCCCTCCAGCAGCAGCATGATTTCAGTCCGTCTTAAGTTAGCAATGCTCAATTTCGCTCACAGGGGGCAAATGTGCCCCTTCTCGCCGCTTCCTGGCGCTCCCCGCCCCGCTGACGGCTCCGCCTAGTGCTCTGTTACTCCTGAATCACTGGGTAAAGGGCCTTGAGCTTGCTCCGTGCGTTTTGGGCCGGAGCATTCATCAATGGGTGGCTCGGCCTCCCAAGAGATGGGTGGCTCGGCCTGAGCTTTCGGCCTCATCGAAAGCTCAGGTGGCAATTGAACAAGCATAGCTTGTTCAATTGCCAGCTTCCAGCCCGAGGATGCCGTTCATCAATGCCGTCGCCTCTTGCCTTTACCGTTCGCCGTTGTAGGACCCTTTCCGACGGGCTGGCCCGCATTATTCAGAAACGATCGGAGCAAACTCACAAAATCAAGTGAAACAGAGCACTAGCTGTGGCTCCGGTATTCGAGCACCACTGTGCCGATACCGAGAAGGTCACCGTTGCTGAGGGCTACCTCCGAGGCGATCTTCTTGCCATTGCGCGTCGTGCCGTTGGTGCTGTTGCGGTCGCGGAGGATGCGGCGACCGTCCTTGAGGAAGACCATTGCGTGGCGAGTGGACGTAAAACGGTCCGATACGCGGATCGAATTCTCGGCCGAGCGGCCGATGGTCACCGCGGCCGTCAGTGGGAAGACGGTTCCCTCACTGAGCCCCGAGCTACCGGCGGCGATGACGACCAGACACGGCTTGCCGCGTCGCGTGCCGGGTGCGGGTACCGGCTCGTCGGCGACTGGTCGCGCTGTCGGGACGCGCGATCTGCCTGCCGGCTGCCGAATGACTCCCGGCTCCTCAGCGACTTGCTCATCCTCCAGAAGCGCAGGCACGGATCGCGGTCGCTGCATCGGCGGTTCCTGCGGGACGGGCTCTTGCGGAACAGCCGGCCTCGCCGGTATCTGCCTCGCAGCCTGGCGTCCGTGGCTCTGTGCCAGCGAGCGTCCCTTTTCGCTCTCCTCGACTCTCAGACTCCGGAACAGCGCCCGGAATATGACGAGTATGAACGCATACAGGCCCGCGAGAAACAGCCACTTCCCGATGAGTTGGATTAGTCCCAGGTGCGCCACGATGTCACTCCACGAAGAATCTCAGTTGCACGAGTCCGATCTCGACGAGGTCGCCGTGACCGAGTCTTGCCTCCGCCACCTGCTCGCCATTGACGAACGTCCCGTTCGCGCTGCCGGCGTCCTCCAGCACATAGTGGACATAGTGGTATCTCACCATGCAGTGCCGGCGCGAGACCTCGGGCGCATCAATGACGATGTCACAGCTATTGCTCCGGCCGATGAGCGCCTGCTCGCCGACGTAGTACTTGCCCCCCGGTCTCATGCCCGCCTCGACCTGGAGGTATGCGCTCTGCGGGCACGGCGCGAATTCCCCCCGGCTCGCCGCCTCGCCCGGCCTCACTTCGCTGCTCGCCTCCAGCTGCACCGTCACATACGGGCCGCTCTCCCAGCCCTCGGCCTCGCAGTATGACCGCACATGCGCCACCAGCTCGGCGGTGACGGTCTGACTGATCGGAGCCAGTTGCTCCGCATCATCTGCGGCCAGCTCGATGACATACGAATTGGCGACATACGTACCGTCAGCCGCACGCACGCGACTGTCGCGCGCAGCATTACGCAGATCCGCCGCAAGCTCCAGCGGATGCAGCTTTCCCGGAAACACCCGCGCGAACGGCTCCTCGAGCGCTTTCCTCAGGGCGGCTTCCAGACGTTCTATCATGGTATGCTCTCGATTTGGATGCTCGTCGCCCGAATTATAGCAAAATCCCCACCCAAAGTCACCTCTCCGACCTCACTCACGCTCTGCAGGTACATCCCACTGATGCCACGAATGGTACCGACGCGCCGCACTCCTCAGACGCAATCGGCATCTCGGAGTTCAGGGAGACAGGCCCATGCAGGACGACGCTGCACGCACCTGCCACCATATTACACCAGGAGGACCACAGACATGACCGAGCCACTCGGCTACGAGATCCAGTTGGACACGATCACCCGCGGCTATGACCAGGCAACCTGCTGGGTGCAGGCGGCCGCCGGTACCATTCCCGGCGCAGGCGACAACGGTGTGCCTGCAGTCGTCATGACCATGCAGAAGCTGCTGCTCAGAGGCTCAGACGTCTTCTACGCACTCAACGAGATGCGCACCGACGACATGGGTGCCACCTGGTCGGGGCCGGTCGAGCACGCTACGCTCGCTCGCCGACAGGAGCCCGGTGGCATCGAAGTGGTCATCTGTAGCGCCACTCCCATGTGGCACGCATCTTCGCGCAAGCTGCTCAATACCGGCCATTGCGCCCGCTACCTCGGAGATGCTCTCATGCCCGATCCCAGGCCCTGCGAGCCGACCTACACCGTCTATGATGCCGAAGCGCGTTCCTGGTCGCAGTGGGCTGCTCTCGACCTTCCCGACGAACCCCGGTGGTTCTCGGCAAGCGCAGGCTCTGCCCAGCGCGTGGACCTCCCGGACGGCGACATCCTCCTCCCGCTGTATCATCACCCGACTACCGATGACGCCTGGCATATACCCTATTTCACCACCGTCGTTCGCTGCACTTTCGACGGCCGGGAGCTGACCTTTGTCGAATCTGGCAACAGTCTCGTGGTCCCGGAGCCGCGCGGCCTCTGCGAACCCTCACTCACCCACTACCAGGGCCGCTACTACATGACACTGCGCAATGATGTCATGGGCTACGTCACTGCCGGCGATGACGGCCTCCACTACGAGGCCCCGCGTCCCTGGCTCTTCGACGACGGCGAGGAGCTTGGGAATTACAACACCCAGCAGCACTGGGTCACACACAGCGACGGGCTCTTTCTCGTCTATACGCGGCGCGGATTGGACAACGACCACGTCATGCGTCACCGTGCGCCTTTGCTGATGGCCCAGGTTGATCCGGACGGGCTCTGCGTCATTCGCGACACCGAGCGCATACTCATCCCCGAGCGCGGCGCACGTCTCGGCAACTTCGCCATGACCACAGTCAACGAGAACGAAAGCTGGGTGAGCGCGGCGGAGTGGATGCAACCGGCGGGCTGCGAGCAGTACGGCAGCGACAACAGCATCTTCGCCGCGCGCATCATCTGGGACCGGCCCAACACCCTTCCCGGCAGCGGCGGCCCCCGGCCAAGCTGACGCAGGGGCCGCTCTCCCCCCCGACGCCGTGCATCTCGCTCTCTTTTCCTGTAGGCCGGCCGCCGGCCCACAGCCTTTGTCGTTTGCCGTCCGCCCTTGCCGTCCCTTCTATCGTCGGGTGGCTCGGCCTGAGCTTGCTGCAGCGCAGCAAGCTCAGGTGGCAATTGAGCAAGCGAAGCTTGCTCAATTGACAGCTTCCAGCCCGAGTCGATTGCTATTTCCTTTCGCCGTTGCCTTCATGTCGTAATGGAGGGGCCGCGTCGAAGGGCGGTCGTGGCGTTCACGACCGCGCTGAGGCCGGCCCATTGGCCCTTTCCGTTGCCTTTCGCCGTTGCCGTTTTGTGGGGTCCCGCGTACACGCGGGATGCCGCGCCGGCCGTGTGCCTTTGGCGTCCGCCGTTGGCGGTTGTCGTTCGGCGGGGGCCCTCCCGCCCCCGGGGGGGGCCGGGCCCCCGGCCGTGTGGGGTTGGGGGCGCGCGGGGCGGGGGGGGCG
>JAUWOG010000435.1 GCA_030612305.1 Armatimonadota bacterium
CCGTTATGCCGCCGTATTCGGTCGTGCAGAAGGCCTGGGTATGCTCCCAATCGAACAGCTCACCGCCATCCTGCAGCATGCTTTGACGTCGGAGCCGCCGGGACCAGAAGCGTCCGCGGACGGCCTGCTTCCATCGCCTCGGCAGCCGCTTGAAGAGGTGTTGGCCGGCCTTGAAGGCAGAGCCCCGCCCGCCGTACCGGCCCGCGAATCGCAGCATCCCCAATTGCTCAAGCCATCTGTTGACATGCAGCGTCCCGCGTATGGACCCGAAGCCGTGGTCTGACACGACGAGTATCGTGGTATTCGGCCCGACAGCGGTATCGAGGAGCTCGCCGATCTGCTCGTCAATTTTGCAGTACGTCTTGCCGAGCAGAGTCTCGGCCAGCTCGGCGGGGCCGATGTCATCCTCGCCATGCCAGAAGGCGTGACCCACGTAGTCCGCCTGCATGAAGACGGGCATGAATACGTCGAGACCGGAGCCGACAGCCACATCGCGCATTATCCTGCCCGTGACGTCGAGATGCTCTTCTATCAGCTTCCAGGCAGCCTCCTCGGTGTCAGTATCGGCGAGGTTGAAATTGAGGCCTCCAACCTTGCCGGCTCCCCGGATTCGCTCGAACATCTCGGCAGGATGCGCCATCGTCCTGTCGAAGCGGGGGGCGTCCATGCCCGCGACGCAGAAGCCCTTGATCTTCAGAGGGGGATACGTCCACGGGATGTTGAAGAGGCCGCAGGTCAAGTCGTGGCGGTCGAGGAGCTCCCATACCGTGGACACCGCAATGTCGGAGCCGTTGATCATGCGCGGCTGGTATGTGCCCGGCTTAAGTTCGCTGAAGTAGTAGATGCCATGCTTGCCGGGATTGCAGCCGGTCATGATCGTTGACCATGCCACGGGGGTGTACGGGGGCATCACGGAACGCAGCTTGCCGTGGCAGCCGGACGCGATGAGACCCGCGAGCACGGGCATCTTCCCGGCTGCGATGAGCGGCTTGATTATCTCGAATGTGCCGCCATCCAGGCCCACGATCAGCAGTTGCAGGTCATCCGCAGGCAATTCATTCACCTCAAAGATGCGTCACGGGCCGTCGGGCGGCTGGTCTGTGGTCAGGCCCGCACCGGGCCGCAGCCGCCTGCACAGCGCCGCAAATACCATCCTGTCATCCTTCTCCGGGCCCAGCAATACATACACCGCGACCACGACGCCGCTGAATGTCGCGAGCTTCACGAGCAGCCATACTACGCCCTCACAGTGGAAGAGGAGCAGTACGCCAACGGCGGCCAGCGTGCTCAGCACCGGCTTGAGGGTGGACACGTCGTAGGGCCATATACGCACATGATACCACACCTGGCAGAGGCGCGCTATGTTGGCCGCACCGAGTGCGATTGCGGCTGCCAGCGCCGTGCCCGTTATCAGATACGGGGGTGTCAGCACGATGCAGAGAGCTACGTTGACAACGGCCATGACGGCGGTATTGGCCAGGTCCTGCCACTGGTGGCCGGTCATGGTCAGTACCTGGCCGACTGCGCCGGTGAGCACGTTGACGGCCTGGCCGATACAGAGGATGCGCAACGGCCATGCCGCCACCACGTACTCCTCACCGACGATGCGGAGAATCGCGGGGGCCTCAACAGCAATGAAGGCCAGCACCGGCAATCCGAGCAGCGCCGCCCAGCGAGTCGTCGTCTTGAAGAGGCCCTCGAGCTGTGAGGCCTTTTGCTGCGAGTGGAGGTGCGCGATCGTCGGGCGGAATATCCCCCTGACGGCGACGAGCCCCACCGTCCCGAAGAAGGCGATGTAGCTGACCATGGTGTAGGCGCCGACGAGAGCGCTGTCAACCCAGAACCCGGCCAGGAAGGTGTTGACCTGGTAGAGGCCCAGGTTGGAGAGGTCGGCCAGCATCAGGGGCGCTGAAAAGGCGAGCAACACCCCGATGTGGCTGGTCGCAGGGACGGCCCGGTCGCGCAACTCCGGGAACAGGACAATGACGCCCCATCCCGCGACCGCCGCCGATGCCGCTGCCGCCGCGATGAAGGACACGACCGCCTCGACCGCCCCCGCATCCGAGAGGTAGTAGAGCAGCAGGAAACACAGCGGCAACGCAGCAGCAAAGGTCACCAGAGAAGCCGCGTATGAGCCCGTCTTCTTTCGCGCCACCGTGCACTGGCCCAGTACTTGCGCCAGAACGACGAAGGGGATGGCGATGCTCATGACCTGCAGCGGCTGAGCCAGGTCGGGCTTGTGGAAAAGCTGCTGCGCCACGCGGGGAGCGAGAAGCCACAGCAGCGCCGCCGCCGCACAGCCGGTCAGCGTGACGAGCATCACGCCGATGCGGACCGTGCCCTTTACCTGGTCCGGCCGGCTATCCGCATCATAGATGGCGATGTAGCGCACAACGCCGCCTTGCAGGCCCAGCGCCAGCAACGGCTGCAGAACACGCACGGTACTACGGGCCAGAGCGAAGAGGCCAAACTGCGTCGCCCCGAGGAGGCCGGCCATCAGAGCCATGCCGCCGGCAAGGAGCAGTCTGGATGCTATCTGACCGGCAAAGAGCAGACCTCCGCCCCGGGCCAGTTGTCGGGTCTCATGCTCGTAGCTGGATGGCTCGTTGTCTCCGCTCCTGGCCATTGGCGGTCACTGAATGGGTCGCCCTTCTGCCGGTGGGCGCGTTTCCTCCACAAGCTGCCTGAAGACCTCTGCATAGCGGCGGCATATCCGGTCCCAGGAGTACTTCTCCCTCACCTGCTCGAGACCCTTTTTCGCACACTGCTCGCGCCACTGTGCATCGTTCATGGCGATGGTCAGCTTCTCGGCCAGGTCGCCGGCATCCCCCTCGCGGAAAGTCGCGCCTGCCTCCCCGATGACCTCGGGGATAAGCCCTGATGAGGAGCCGACTACCGGCACCTCGCACGCCATCGCCTCGACAAGTACACGCCCGAATTGCTCCCGCCAGGGAATCGGCACGCCGCGTTGCACCGCCGAGGCATGCACCTCCACCGAGGGCAGCACGAGCAGGTCCATGGCGCTCAGATACCGAGGCAGGTCACTGTGCGCTATGCCCTTGATCCAATGAGCCCGGTCCCTCACACGCGGCTCATCAGCCAGCTCCGACACCATCCGTCCGAGCTTGCCGGTGCCGACTATCAGCAACTGCGCCGCGTCCGGCAGATGCCGGAAAGCAGCCAGCAGGTCCGCTATCCCCTTTGCCTCGGTCAGCTTCCCCACGTAGCCGATGACGAATGAGTCCTGCGCACCCAGTTCGGCTCTCAGCGCATCAGGCTCGCGCCGGTGGAAGACGCTGCTGTCAACTCCGAGGGGCATCAACTCGACGCGTCCGCGGTGGCCCTTCCGGGCGAGCACGTCCGCCTGCTGCCGGCCATTGGCAAAGATGCAGTCGAGCCGCTTGAGGCAATACCGCTCGAAATAGCTGAACGGAAAGGGCCAGTGTCGGAAGATGTTCTCCGCCTGCCTGCTGCAGGTCCTCGCATCCGGCGCATATTTCTCGCCTGACCGCATCGTCTGCCACG
>JAUWOG010000281.1 GCA_030612305.1 Armatimonadota bacterium
GAATGATGCGTCCAACTGGAAGCTCAGGCCGAGGCACAGGTTGATAAATGATGCGGGCCAAGACGCCTGTCTCAAGCTCAAGCGCCTCTACCCCATTGTTCAGGAGTAACAGCGCACTACGACCTTGCGGCCGTGCGGGCAGGTCATTGCGGCGGGGGCGGCGAAGGCAAAAGCAAAGGCCGAACGGAGATCGCACCAAGGGAGAGAACGCGCCATGAACGTCTTCTGGATAATGCTGGATTCACTGCGCCAGGATCATGTGGGGGCCTACGGGTCGGAGGTCTGTAAGACGCCGCACCTCGACGCCTTCGCCGCCGAAGCAGTCCTCTTCGACAACGCGTATCCCGAAGCGCTGCCGACGATACCAGTGCGTACGGCGATGGTCACGGGCTGCCGGACGCTGCAGCAGCGGCCCTGGCAGCCGCTGGCGAAGGAGGATGTGACCGCCGCTGAGCTGCTGTCATGTCATGGCTACACGAACGTGATGATCACCGACACGTATCACATGGCCAAGCCGGGAATGAACTTCCACCGGGGCTTTGACTCCTACCAGTTCATCCGCGGGCAGGAGGGTGACGCCTGCGAGCTGGTGCCGCACACGGCAGATGCAGAGCAGTACATGCACCCGCAGCTTGTTGCGAGAAAGCGGTTCGTCATCGAGAACTTTCTGCGCCATTCCGAGCACTGGGAGTCAGAGGCGGATACCTTCACCGCGCAGGTGTTCCGGGAGGCTGCGCGGATGGCCGCAGGCCTCAAGGACCGCGACAAGCTGTTCTTCTGGATAGACTCCTTCGACCCGCACGAGCCCTGGGCGCCGCCGGCTCCATACGACACGATGTACACCGACCCGGACTATGACGGGAGGCGGCTGATAGACTCCAACTATGGTGAAGTGGACTGGCTGACGGCGGATGAGCTGGGCTATCTGCGGGCGATGTACGCGGGTGAAGTGACGCTCGTTGACCGCTGGTTCGGGCATTTCATGGACACGCTGCGGGATAGCGGGATGCTCGACAACTCGATAGTGTTCGTGCTGGCCGACCACGGTCACCCGCATGGGGATCATGGGGTGATCATGAAGACGCCAGCCAACATGTATAACGAACTGCTGCGGATACCGCTGATGATTCGGCTGCCGGGTGGAGAACATGCGGGCACGAGAATTGCGCCGCTGGTGGAGACCGATGACCTGCTGCCGACGACGCTCGACCTGCTCGACCTGCGTCATGAGGCGGTGTGCATGACGGGGAAGTCAGCATGGCAGCTAGTGACAGGAGAAGCCGAGAAGCTCCGCGATGTCGTCATCACCGGCTACCACGGCTCGCCGTACCGGTGCGTGCGGGACGAGGAGTGGTCGCTGGTGGTGAATCCCGAGGGGAAGCACGAGCTTTACGACCTGGTCAATGACCCGGCGGAGAGCGAGAACCTCTTCGAAGAGCAGCCCGATGTGGCGCAGTCGCTGATGCAGCGGCTCGGGTATTTCAGCTATACGAAGCTGCCCGAAGGGCAGTTCGACAACATCCAGGAGACCTATGAATGGGCGCATACGTCCGTGACGTAACTGACTCGGGCTGGAAGCTGAGCCACCCGTTGATGAATAATGGGCGGAACGCTACGCGTTCCACTGGAGTTTGCTGCGCAAACTCCATGGCGGTTGAGTTGCGGAAGAGAAAAGCGTGCGACAGCGAGTCGGGCTGGAAGCCCGACCTACGCGGGGAAGGGTGAGCCACAGGTTGATGAATGATGGGCGGAACTACGCGTTCCGGCGGAACTACGCGTTCCGCTGGAGTTTGCTGCGGAGAGTCCATGTCGCGTGAGTTCAGGAGTATCCCAAGTGCATAGCTTCTCTTCATCGAGAGGCCACTACAATCTACGTTCCGGGAGGTCAGAGAGATGAGACGCAATACGCTGTTGATTAGTTTGGTTGTGGTAGTGATGTTGGTGGTCTGGACGGCAGCAATGAGCGGGTGTAAGCCGAAGGCAGCTCCGGGCGGCGGCGCGGTCCCGACGGATCTGCCGCCGGTGGAGCCGCCGGGCGAGGCACCAGCAGCGGATGCAGGCGAGCCGGCAGCGGCCGGATCCGCCTGGACCGATGCCCCCTCTCTCACGTCAATTCCCGACGGCGTAATAACCGGCACGATCAACGGCAAGCCGTTCGAGGCGAAGACAGTACGCGTGAAGCAGGGGGAAGACGGGCCGACGCTGGAGATCTCCAACGTGGCTGTTGACGAGCCAACCGGCATCATAATGGAGGACACCGGCGTCAGTCTGAGGTTCCCGATCGCCGAGGGCACAACCGATGAGCTAGTCAAGGCCTTCAGCGATGACGTGGACTTCGACATGACACATTCGTACTACCATTATCCCCTGGGCGGCGACAAGGGGCCGATGAGCATCAACACGACGTGGGGCTGCGCCCTGCAGATAACCGACTGGACTCTGGAAGCGGATGCGGATGACGAGGACATCATCGGCAACGTCAAGGGCAAGCTCGCCATCAGCTTCGACGACGACGAGAAGAGTTGGATTGCAGGTTCGTTCGACTGTGTCTATTACAAGTGGTAGGCGGCGCGGAGGCGCAAGGTGGGGCTTGCAGTGCGGACTACAAACGGCAAAGGCATTGATTAACGGCATTGACTGGCGGAACGCTGCGCGTTCCACTGGAGTTTGGGAGTTCGGCGGAACTCATGCAAACTCCACGGCAGTGAGGATGCCTGTCCTCCAACGGCATATAACATACGGCAACGGCCGGCGGGGCATCCCGCGTATACGCGGGACCCTACAACGGCGACGGCAACGCCGACGGCGACGGCAAAGGCCGGCGGGGCACGGTCTTAGATGCAGGTCGGGATACTGAAGGGATGATGAGATGCCGAAGCCTAATGTTGTGCTCATACTCGTGGATGACATGGGCTATGGGGATTTCTCGGCCTTCAATGGTGGCCTGTCGCATACGCCGGTGCTGGACGGGCTGATTGAGGAGAGCGTGTGCCTCACGCAGCACTACTGCGGCTCGTGTGTCTGCGCGCCGTCACGGGCGGCGCTGATGACCGGGCGCTATCCGCATCGCACCGGTGCGATAGATACGCTTGATGCCAGAGGCCTGGACCGTCTCGCGCTGCGGGAAGTGACGATGGGCGACATGTTCCAGGTCGCCGGCTACGCGACGGGGCTGGTCGGCAAATGGCACCTGGGGGCCGCCGACCCGCGCTACCATCCGAATGCGCGCGGCTTTGACGAGTTCGCCGGCTTTCGCGGCGGCTGGTGGGACTACTATGACTGGACGCTGGACTGCAACAGCAGCTTCCAGGAAGCTGATGGCCGCTATCTGACCGATGTCTTCACGGATGAGGCGACCGGCTTCATCGCCCGCCACAGCGACGAACCGTTCTTCCTCCACCTCACCTACAACGCCCCGCATGGCCCGCTTCAGGCTCCGGAGGAGGAGATAGAGCTCTTCGCGGATCGGCAGGGCCTCAACACCGGCGTCAGGACTCTCTACGGGATGATACACCGCATGGACACGGGAGTCGGGCGCGTGCTTGAGGAGCTCGAGCAACAGGGCGTTGCGGATAATACGATAGTCCTGTTCACCAGCGATAACGGGCCGCAGTTCGGGGGCGAGGGTGACATGCGCACCAACCGGTTCAACTGCGGGTTCAACGGAGCTAAGGGCCTCGTCTATGAGGGGGGGATCCGGCTGCCGATGATCGTCCGCTGGCCGGAGGGGCTCGACGGTGGCCGGCAGGTGGATGAGATGGTGCATTTCACTGACTGGCTGCCGACGCTGGCTGGAGCGACGGGCGTGGAGATGCCCAATGGCGAGCCGCTCGACGGATGGGATGTCTGGCCCGTGCTGCAGGGAGAGAACGGCAAGGTCAACACGCGGCGGTTCTGGCAGTGGAACCGCTATGCGCCGGTGGTTGAATCCAATGCGGCGATGCGGGACGGGGAATGGAAGCTGGTGCGCCCGCTGATGGCCGAGGCCCACTATCTGCCCCCTGAGGAACTCGCCCTCGCCAACTCCACCAAGCACGCCCCGGAAAGCCGCACTGACATCTGCCGTGACCCGGAGCCGGAGCGAGAGATTCCGCCGCCGCCGGCTCCTGAGCTCTACAACATTGCTGACGACCCGCTTGAGCAGGAGAACCTGGCTGGCGAGCAGCCGGAACGGACTGCGAGGATGCTGGCAGAACTCGAGGCGTGGTTTGAAGAGGTCGAGGCCGAGCGCGCAAGCATAGAGGACAGGTGGTGAGGACGGTGGAAGGGAACGGCGACGGGCCCTCACCCGCCCTTCGGGCACCCTCTCCCAGTGGGCTAGGGAACGGCCACGGCGAAGGGTAACGGACCGGACTCGGGCTGCAAGACGCTGCTGCGTTATTGGGGTTTTGGGAGGGCTGGCGGAAGCCGCGGCAGGCGCAAGAGGCGATTCGCCGAATCTCTGCCGCCAGCCACCACTTCCGCCCGAATCGCCGCCAACAGCCGCTAACAAGCCATGCCAGCCGCTCTCCAGCCCCTCAAAAGCCACCAGAAAAACGCAAAAGGGCCCTCATCTTGCCCATCTCCCGACGCCAGGTAACGCAGCATCCGCACCACGTTCAATGCC
>JAUWOG010000274.1 GCA_030612305.1 Armatimonadota bacterium
CTCATGATACATACCGCCGGCCGAACAGCAGGGAGGGCCCTCCTCCGTTGGGTCACTGATACCTACTGTCGGGAGAGGTAAACTGAGCTGCGGGCGCTCAGTCCTGAAGATTCCCCCTGCTCAGGGAGGTTGCGATGCTTCATTCGGCCAAACAATACGTGGTGTGCCACGTGTTGCTCTCGAGTATAAGGGCTCCACAGTGCGCGAGACGGCTTCGCACCACCAGCAAAGGAGGAATTGTGCAATGTCTGAGAATGTGCCAGATGAGAGAGATGAGAAGTTTTGTACTGGGTTGAAGGAGAGGACGTACGAGCTGATGCGCATGACCGGGAGGGTGACTGTGCGAGCGCATCACATCCTGTGTTGTTTCTGCGCGTACGGCGAGACCATGCCCCCATACTCGCTTCTCCCGAAAGTCACAGAGGAGATGCAGACGAATCCCGACCTCGAGATTCGCATCGTCGCCGGCCATGATGACGTTTGCTACTGCTGTCCGGACTTCCGCAACAATCGCTGTGTGGGCGGAGAGGGCAAGATGGCTCCGGGCGATATGCAGAAGGATCTCGATGTATTGCGTCGTCTGCGGCTGGTCAGTGGCGCAGTGCTCCCGGCCAAGGAGCTTTTCGGGATGATTGCCGAGAAGATCCCGCATGTGGTGGATATCTGCGGAGACGGTAGGATAGACGAGAACGGCAATCTCTTCACAAGTTGCTCGCCTACCAGCGGCCACTACGAAGAGGCGTTGGCGCAGCACTTCTGGGAGTGACCGCAGCCGGCGGGCATGTCGAGGCACTCGACAGGCAGCGCAGGGGAAAAGCGGCAGACGGCGAAATCTGCGCGGAAGATCATCTCCCGGCGACTGGAATCGCAATGGCCGAAGGAAATCAGAACGCACGAGGCTCACGCCGGCGCGAGGCGTCAGATGGAGCAGGAGCCGGCCGGGGGCTCACACTCCGCTCGATGATAATCGCGGTCGTGCTGCTGATAGCGGCCAATATCTGGATGAAGTACGCGGCGCTGGTCACACTGAGCTCGCAGGTCGCCATGAGCGTCCCCCCTATCCCCGCGCTGATGGGCCTGATACTGCTGCTGGCGGTGCGGCCGCTCGGTGGAGCTGTCCGCCTCAGCCGGCGCGAGCTGCTCTTCGTGTATGTCTTCCTGACACTGTCGGTGGCTCTGACTTCCGGCGGGGCGCTGCGTGAGTTCATGCCGGAGATGACAGCGCTGCGCTATTTCGCGACGCCGGAGAACGGCTGGGCGGAGTTTGCGGAGCATGTGCCGTCGTGGCTGGCGCCGACCGACGCCGATGTAATCCGCGACTACTACGAGGGAAGCGAGGCGGGCGTCCCGTGGCGGCATTGGCTGGTTCCGCTGACCTCGTGGTCGGCGCTCTTTCTGCTGCTGCTGGGTTCGCTGCTGTGCGCGGCGCTGCTCTTCTACGATGAGTGGTCGGAGCGGGAGCGGCTGGCGTTTCAACTCACCGAGATTCCGCTGTCCATGACGGCGCCGCACGAGGCCGGCCGGAAGATACCCCTTCTCTGGGCCGATCCGGTGATGTGGATAGGCTTCGGCCTGGTGGCGCTGTACAACGGCCTGAATATCCTCCATGCGTTCAACCCCGGCGTGCAGGCGCTGGGGTTGTCCTATCCGCTTGGGGGCCTGTTCACTGAGCGGCCCTGGTCCGCCCTGAGTGACCTGAGTGTGGAGTACCGGCCGGAGGTCTTCGGCCTCGGGTATCTGATGCCGCAGGAGGTCGTGGTCTCGACGCTGGTCTTCTACGGCATCCTGAAGCTGGAGGGGGTCGGCGCGCTGGCTCTCGGCTATGACATCCCGCGCTTTCCCCATGCGTACAGCCAGGCGTCCGGCTCGTTTGTGGCGCTGGCATTGATCCTCATATTCGTCGCGCGGCACCGTCTCGCGGAGATCTTTCGAGACGCCCTTGCGGGGCGCGGTCGCGCGGATCGGATGTGGGCTGCGTGGGGGCTTCTCATCGGTCTGGCAGGCATCTTTGTCTGGTGTCGCGCGGCGGGGCTCTCGGCGCTGACGGCGGTTATGTTCTTCGGTGTGCTCCTGCTGATGGCGCTGACATACGCGCGGATTCGTGCCGAAACCGGCCTCCCGCTGCAATGGGGCTACCCGGTGAGCCGCGCGAATATGATGCTCACCTCGTGCTTCGGGACCGACCTGTTCAAGCGCCACGGCGGCGTCCCCAACCTGACCATCTACTACATGAGCTGGTTCCTCACTAGAGGCTATCTGCCGAACCTGTCGGCGTACCATTTCGAGGGTCTGCGCATCGCGGGCGAAGGCGGGATCCGGCGACGCGAGATGGTCATCACACTCCTGCTCGCGATAGTGCTGGGTATGGCGGTCTCCTACGTCGTGCAGCTTGGGGCATACTATGACTACGGGGCGAGCTTCCTGGAGGGGGGCACGCACGGGGGGGGCATGAGGGTCGCCGCGGCGCGCTACGGATTCACGCTCCTGAAACAGGCGGCGGGCCCCGGCATCAAGCGCGACATGGGTGAGACGCTGGCGACTATCTGGGGGATCGCGGTGACGATTGGGCTGACTGTGCTGCGGGCGCGAGTGGCGCGCTTCCCGCTGCACCATCTCGGCTTTGTCATCGGCGTGACGCGCGGCTACCGTGCCTGGGGCCCACTGCTGCTGGCGGCGATGCTGAAGTCGCTGGCGATCCGGCTCGGCGGGGTGAGCCTGTACCGGCGTCTGGTTCCGGCGGCCATCGGTGTGGTGCTCGGCCATTTCGTAGTTGGGGGAGGGCTCTGGAGTATCGCCGCGCTGTTCGGCGGCGAGGCGTTCAGGCGCTATCAGGTGTGGTTTGGGTGACATGAGCCCGCGAGTGTGAAAGGGGCCCCGCCGCAAGGTGGAACCACGCAAACTGGAGGGGCCTGTCGCCGCATTGTACTCGCACTGCGAGTACAATGCCAGGCTGGCCCAGTCAGTCAATCCCGATGTACAGTTTGCCGACCAAACAGCATCGCAGTCACTGGCAGGTGGTTGAGCTGTGAGAATACTCGTAACCAATGATGACGGCATAATGTCACCGGGCTTGGTAGCTCTCGCGGCAGCGCTCCGCGATACAGGCGAGGTCACCGTCGTCGCGCCCGAGGCCCAACAGAGCGCCGTCGGCCACGGCATCACGCTCCACAAGCCACTCCGCCTCCGCCAGACGGACATCGGCATCGGCGTGACCGCCTATGCTTCCAACGGCACGCCGGCGGATTGTGTCATCCTCGGCAGCCTCGGTGAGCTGGGCCGGCCCGACGTCGTCGTCTCCGGCATCAACGCCGGCGCAAATCTCGGCGAAGAGGTCCTCTATTCCGGCACCGTCTCTGCCGCCCTCGAAGCGGCGCTCCACGACATCCCGGCCATTGCCATCTCCGTCTGCGCCTATGAGGATGTCCATCTCGATGTTGCCCGGCGTGTCGCGCCACTCGTACTCGACGCACTTGTCCGTTCTCCGCTCGCGCCCGGCACGGTCCTCAATGTCAACGTACCCAACGTGGCCGCCGACGAAATCCGAGGCATCGCCTTGACCCGCCTCGGACGCCGCAGATACCAGGACGTCGTCATCAAGCGATCTGACCCACATGGCCGCCCCTACTACTGGTTCAGCGGCTCACCACAGGAGACCGACAGCGTTCCGGGCACCGACATCCACGCTGTCCGGCATAACCGCATATCCGTCACACTCGTGCATTTTGACCTCACCAGCGACGGCCACTGGGATGGCCTCGGAAACCTCCAGACTGAGTTGGGGTTGAGCTGAATGACTGCCTCCTACCTGGCCCTGGCCGAATCCGGGCAACTGCAGCAGCGGATTGACGCAGCCATCGAGCTGCTCTCGCCCTGCGAGGTATGCCCGCGCGCTTGTCGTGTGGATCGCCTCACCGACGAGCACGGCTTCTGCCGTACCGGTTGCAAGGCCCGGATCGCCTCCTTCAGTGCGCACTTCGGTGAAGAGCGGCCCCTCGTCGGCACCCACGGCTCCGGGACCATCTTCTTCTCCGGCTGCAGTCTCGGCTGCATCTTCTGCCAGAACTATGACATCAGCCACTTCGCCCGAGGTCGCGAACTTACCGCCGCACAGCTCGCCGCCACCATGCTCCAGCTCCAGAACGCCGGCTGTCACAATATCAACTTCGTCACACCGACTCACGTCGTGCCGCAGATACTCGCAGCGCTCCCCTTTGCCATAGACGCGGGCCTCATTGTCCCGCTCGTTTATAACTGCGGCGGCTACGAGAACCTCGAGGTCCTCCAACTGCTCGACGGGGTCATTGACATTTACATGCCCGATGCCAAGTATGCCGACACTTCTGTCGCCGCCGAGTTCTCCGACGCTCCCGACTATCCCGACCGCGTGTGCGAGGCGCTGGCGGAGATGCACCGCCAGGTCGGCGACCTCCATATCAACGCCGACGGGATAGCCGAGCGCGGGCTGCTCGTTCGCCATCTCGTCCTCCCCGACGACTTGGCGGGCACTGCCCGCATCATGGAATTCCTCGCCTCACTCAGCCCGGACACATACGTCAATGTCATGGACCAATACCATCCCTGCCACCAGGCGGTAGGGCACAATACGCTCGGACGGCGCATCACCTCGACTGAATACCAGGCCGCGGTCAGTGCGGCTCTCGACGCCGG
>JAUWOG010000468.1 GCA_030612305.1 Armatimonadota bacterium
CTTCTCGACAAGCGGCTTGTGCGGATGGTTGTGCTTGAAATGGGTGAGGCGAAGGAGGGGCTGGTCTCTGACGATCTGGAGGGGGCCGACGCTCTGAAGGGCTGGTGCTGGCGCGCGGGCGGCACTAACCTGACTACCGGACGCGGCGAGACCGGCTTCAGCGCGAAGGCGGCCAACAGCGGCAAGCAGGGCTTTCGCATTGACAACTCGGAACCCGCCGGAACGGTCGGTGTGCGTTCACCGTTCTTCAGGGATGAGTTCGCGCCGGGAGACTATCTCAGAGCCTCGGTGGCCATCAGGCAAACCGGGGGCCAGGGGGTGTCTCTATACGTCCAGGGATGGAAAAACCCCAAGGGGCCTGACTACTACACGATGGTCAGGACGAAATCCGCCACCAGGAAAGCCCAGTGGGAGCGAGTGAGCATCGAGACCGAGATTCCCGAGGCGACCACCGCCATCAGCTTCGAGGTCTATGCCAGCAAGAACAAGGGGGTTTTCGACTTCGATGATGTCGAACTCCTGCTCTTTGAGAGTCAGCAAGTTCCGCGATGGCTGGGTGCAGACTGAGCTGAGCGGTCACGGCATCTGCAGCATCTCTGCTCGGGTCTTCAGTTGCTATTCGGTTATCTCTGCCCTCGCCTTGACATTTGTGGAGGTCAACGCAGAAGTGTGGCGAAGGTAGTACCAGTGATTGTATCTCACATCGAGGTGATCCTGATGGATAAGTTTCCTGTATTGGCGATAGTCCTGTTTGTCATGCTCGTTGCCCTGTGCAGGCCCGGGCACACTCAGGGCGACGACGCAGTGGCGTACAAGCCCGATATCGTGGGCGTCAACCGACTCTTTCTGGTCGCGCTGAAGGTGCCCCCCAACGCGGGAGAGATCAAGATAACCGTTCCCGATACGGTGAAGCTGCTGGATCGGACGCCTTTGCCTACGGAGAAGGAACTGCGGAAGTACTACTTCCGCAGCGCGGCTCCGGCGAAGCAGTCGGACATCGTGTTCGCACATCCCGGCGGGGCGATAACCATCTCCATCGAGATCTGGTCCTTTGAGGACCTGCGGGCATTCCGGAAGCTGAAAGACACGCAGCTTCCGCGTCGGTGGCCGCTGGCCGAGATGCTCCCCGAGCTGAAGGAAGGGCAGACCACAACCACCGACAAGATGAAGGAGACCGCGAAAGGTGGGACCGCGAGTGACTACTGGCTGAATTTCAGCGATGACGAAATCTGGGCGATTCAGCCGGACACCACGATTCCGCGCTGGCACTGGGTGAACCTGGCCAACGGTTGCCCCGTTCATGGCAAGGAGATCTACCGCGGGCGGGCATTCTATCCGTGGCTGGATGAGAACGACAAGCCGATACGCAACTACGGCTATGTGCCCTCAAGTCCATACACGTGGAAGATCCAGTGTCCGGTCGGCAATGAGCTCTACCCTTCCAACGATTTCGCCAACGATGACTTCACTAGCGGCGAGTTCCCTGACGACGGCATCGGCGGCGGATACATCGCCCCGGATGGGAAGCACTACGGCTTCATCGCCGAGACCTGCCAGGCGTACTGTCACAAGATGATGGCAGTGGCTCCGATGTGTGCCGACGCCTACCTGAGGACCGGTGATATTGGCTATGTGCATAAGGCGCTCGTGGCGCTCAGCCGCCTGGCGGTGGAGTACTCCTATCTGGCGACGATGACCCATCACCGGCACCGTAACGGTGCGCGTCAAGTCGAGCGCCTCGGCCAGAGCACTTTCGCCGAAGGGCCGTTCGTCAGCGGCGGCGGCTATGGCGTCTATTGCATTGACCAGCCGCCATATCAGATGCGCCATGCCGAGGCGTATGACAAGATCTGGTCGGCAATTGACCAGGACGAGGAGATAATCCCCTACCTGCAGTCGAAGGGTTTTGCCAATATCAAGACGCACGAGGACGTCCGCCGGTTCCTCGAGGAGAACCTGTTCGCCGTCTGGATGCAAGGGGCGATGGACGGCACCACCAGTTCGAATCAGCCATTTCCACAGATGGGGCTGGTGCGGATGGCCGAAGTGCTCAACTACGAGCGCGGCGACGAATTCATGGATTGGCTGTACGATCATCCCAGAGGCATGATGCGCTACTTCGTGACCAACACGTTCTTCCGCGATGGCGCGCCCTACGAATCCACCGGAGGATACAACGGGATGCACGTGACGGCCATCGGCCCGATCGTCGAGGGTGTGGAGCGTCTCCGCGAACTACGCCCGGAGCTCTATCCGGATGAGAAGTACCCGAACCTGAGCACGAGTCGCCGCTACCATAGCATCTTCGACTTCTCGATGAACACCGTCAACATTGACCGGACCTACCCACGGGTGGGCGACGGCGGGGCCTGGCCGCAGTACAGCAAGCGGTCGGTGCTCAGATGGCAGAACGGTGGCGCCGCGGCATTCGAGCATGCCTACAAGATCTTTAAGGACCCCAAGTTCGCCTGGGCGCTGGCCAAGTCTGGCTGGCAGCCATCGCTCGAATTCCCGTACACGCGCGAGGAGATAGAGAAGGAAGCTGACAAGTGGTCCGACGAGTGGAATGACAGAAGCTGCGTGCAGGACGGCTACGGTCTGGCGATGCTGCGCAGCGGGGAGGGCATCAACAAGCGCTCCTTGTGGATGATGTACGGTCGCGCTCGCGGCCATACCCATGACGACATGCTGCACATGGGTCTGGACGCGCACCAAGGCGAGATACTGGGCCACATGGGCTATCCGCGGAACTGGAATCCCTGGTACCGCAACTGGATTACCCAGATCCAGGCCCGCCAGATACCCTTTATCAACATGACCGCCACGTGTCAGCTCTTTGCCGATGCAGGGCCGGTCCACATCGCCGAGGCGTTCGCGCAAGGCTTCAGCGATAAGGTCAGCGCCGGCGAAGGATACATACTCAACGAGGACAACTGGCAGCGGAGGATGCTGGCCATTGTTGATGTCTCTGATGACGAGTTCTACTGCCTGGACCTCTATCGCATATCCGGCGGCGAGGACCACTGGTGGACGTTCCATGCCCAGGAAGGCGAGTTCACCACCGAAGGGCTGGAATTGACCAAGCAGGCCGGCGGCACACTTGCGGGGCCGGATGTGCCCTACGGCGACGCGAAATGGCTGAAGGAGAAGGGCCGGAACATGTCCGGCTTCCGGCACCTGTATAACGTCGAGCGGGCGACGCCGGAGGGTGGCTGGTCGGCCGACTGGGAGCTCAAGAACTCAGACGGCCTGCACTTCCGCATGACTGTTCCGCAGGCGGAGGGTACGGA